>JAIOAS010000020.1:0-16284 GCA_019873725.1 Chloroflexota bacterium
CGGCAGATAGGTCTTGACGGTGGCGAGCAACTCGGCCAGATGGTCGCGCGCAGCGTCGAAGTCGCGGTCTTTGGGACGGCGTTCCAGCGGCTCGTAGAGCGTTTCGGGCAGGTAGCGTTTCAACGAAGCGCGCAAATCATCCAGCGAGCGCGCTTCCGGCAAGGGCGGCGTCGCCATAGCCTGGCGTGGCGCTTCCGGCCTCGCGGGTGTCGGCTCTGGCGCGACGAGGGGTTGTGGCGGTGGTTGTACAGGCGCGACGACAGGCTGAGGCTGCGCGACTCTGGCGAATGAACCTTCGTCAGGTTGCTGTTGAACGAACGCGCCGCAATACGTGCAGTAGCGCGCGTGCGGCGGCAACAGGGTGTGGCACGTCGCACAGACGACGCCCTGAATCAGTTTAAGGCCGCAGCCCATACAGAAGCGGGCCTGCGTCGGGTTGATGGTTCCACATGCTGGACATTGCATAGCCACTTCCTCCACAACCACGAATATAAAATCCGTTGCAACTATTCAGCCTGAACGCGAATTTAGACAGGATTAACAGGATTTTCAGGATTTGGTAACAAAACAGGCTCAAAATCTTGTCAATCCTGTGAGTCTACTGAAAAAACCAAGATTTTCACCACGGAGACACAGAGGTCACGGAGTTCTATTTAACTGTATTTTGATAAAATTGATATTGCTAACCGGAAAATCAATTTCATTCAAGATAAAAATAAAGATTCCTCTGTGTTCTCCGTGCCTCTGTGGTGAATTTCCCTTTTTGCAGTAGAGTCATCCTGTAAATCCTGTCAAAAACTGGCCGGCCTGAACAGTTACAATCCGTTGACAACTTACCTGCGTCTACGCAACAAACTGGCCTTACTCTGGAGCGTCTGGAAGTAATCCGTCTCCGTGATTTCCTCGAGTTGTTTCTGGCGTTTGGCCTCGTTGATTTCGATGCGCAGTTCCTGCACTTCGCGGCGCAGTTCCTCTTCGCGCTGTTGCACCTGGGCCGCCATCTGCGCGAAGTCGGCAGCCAGGCTTTGCAGCGAGTGATCCTGGTAGCCCTGGTTGGTGGCGAAACTGCGGTCGTATTGCCCGGCGGCGACACGCTGAATCCACCCGCGCACTTCGGCCAGGAAGTCGGTGGTATAGCGGATGCGGTCGCTCAGGCCGGCCATCACCGCCAGCGCCATGTCGGGGTAGGCGCGCAGCAACCGCCGGAAGTCGTCGCCCGTCAGGACGAGGACTTCGGTGGGGTCCACGGCGCGCGCGCTCAACGAGCGGGGTCGGTTATCGATGAGCGCCATCTCGCCCAGCGCCTCGCCTGCTTCAAAGATGCGGATAGGGCGTTCATCGCCCGGCTTCTCCGGATTCGGCGTGTAGATGGCGATGCGTCCGGCTTTGACGATGAAGAGTTCGTCGCCCGGGTCGCCCATGGCGAAGAGAACGTCTCCTGCGGCTAACGCGCGGGGCTTGAGCGCAGCGGCAACTTCAGCGAGTGCGGTTTCCGGCAAACGGTTAAACATCACTATGGATTTGAGTCCTGTGGTTTCTATCATCTTGGTCTCCTTTGAAAGTAGTCTGATAGTCGTTAGTCAAATAGTCCTGCGCCCATTTTCAGCCCAGTCCACTTTCTTAAAAATTGTGTAGTGGTCAAAGATATATTGCACCGCAGAGAGCGCAAAGCTCGCAGAGATTTATAAAATTTCTCCGCGCTCTCAGTGAACTCTGCGGTAAAAAAAGCCGTCCGGCAAGTTCAAACTCTCGTTGACCAGTACACTTTTTTAACAATTGGCGAAAATTCGCGTGATTCGCGGTTAGAATTATGGCAACTGCCAGTTCAACCCCTTCATTCTAGCTCAGAATGGAAATAACAACAGAACACGGCAAGCGTCGTCGTAGGCCTGCCGGCGCCACACGGGCCAGTCTGCCGTGCTGTCCTCTGCGACAATAGCCAGCGCCGTGCGGACAACTTCTCGATCCGCCTCATCGCCATCGTCGAGCAGCGCCAGCGCCGTTTCGAGCGCGGCTTGGGCGGCAGCGCCTTGCCCGGCACGCCGGTAGGCTTCGGCCTGCCGGTAGCGCGCAAGAGCCAGCCCGGGCGCATCGTTCTCCTGTTTCCACAGGTCGGCGGCGCTTTCGTAATGGGCGAGCGCCGCGGCGATGTCACCCTCGCGCAGGGCATGGTCGCCTTGACGGCAGGCTGCCAGCGCCGCGGCGTCGGTGTGACCGAGCGCGAGGTAGGCGCGCCGGGCAGCTTCCCATTCGTCGCTGAAGTCGTCGAGCAGCGCGGCGATGCCCGCGGACCAGCGGTCGACGGGGTTCACCGCCAACGGGCGCGCATGGTCGATCCACGCATGCGCGGCGGGATTGCCCACCCGCCACAACAGCCAGGCGAGGGTCGCACTCGCGGCCAAATCTTCGCCGACCGGCGACAACGACCACGCCTCCCGCGCACACGCTTCCGCTGTTTCGGCCTGCCCTTGTGTGGGAAGTGCCAGCGCCAGTTTGATGAGCAGCGTGGCGGGCGTCTCCGGTCCGGCAATCTGCCGGGCGGCGCTGTAGTGGGTCGCCGCCGCCGCGAAATCGCCGGTCAGCAGGGCGATGTCGCCGAGTCCCGTGTAAGCGTGGACTTTGTGCGCCGCGATGTCCGGCAAGGTCGGGTCAACCGGCAACCGCTCGATCATCTCCAGGGCGCGCCGGTAACAGGCGGCAGCCTGGGGGAAGGCGTACCGTTGCCGCGCCTTGTCACCGGAGAGGATCAGGTAGCGGGCTGCCGAAAGCCAGCGCTGCGCTGCCGCATAGTGGTAGGCCAGCAGTTCGGCGTAGGCGGCGAGGACTGAGGCGTGTTGCCGTTCCAGGTATTCGGCGAGCCGCGCGTGCTGCGTGCGGCGCTTGTCGAAGGGTTGGCTGTTGTAGATGAACTCGCGGGTGAGCGTCTGGCGGAAGGCGTAGTGAACATCGGCGGGCGACGTCTGGAGCACCATCTGCGCGGTCTCCAGCCCGGTCAGCGAGGCAGTGAGATGCGCATCATCGGCGTTACCGTCCTGCAGCGCTGCCAGGTCGCCGGCGCGGAAATCATCGCCGACGATGGAAGCGTCTTTGGCGGCGACGCGCTCACTGTACGGGAGGCTGTCCACCCGGCTGATGATGAGTTCTTGCAGCACGTCCGAGCTGCGCAACCCGGCCTCAACGGCGTCGGGCATCAGCCGTCCGGTGCGCTGCATCCAACGCACGATTTCTTCGATGAAGAGCGGGTTGCCTCCGCTATACCGATGGATGCTTTGACACAGCGTTGGCATATCGGCGGCTGCTTCGGCTTGCAGGATGTGGGCGACCAGAGTGCATGTGCCGGTTTCATCCAGGGGACGCAGAATGAGCGTGTTCGCGTCCGCGCTTCCCCTGGCGTCGTCGTCTTCTGTGCGTTCTGCCAGCACAATCAGCACGGGCCATGCGCCGATGCGCGTTTGCAGCTCGTCGAGCAATGCCTGAGACAGTGTGTCCATCCATTGCGCGTTTTCCACGAGCAGCATGAATGGCGCATAGTGCGTCAGGTGTTCCACGAGGGCGCTGACGGCGGCAAAGAGCCGTTCGCGCTCGCGGGCGGTGACGCGCGCTTCGAGTCGCTGCCACATCGGAGCACCGCCGGATTTGAGTCGCTCGGCTTCCTGGCGTTCCTGCGCCAGCTTCCAGAGGTTCGGCGCGGGCGGCCCCTCGCGCGGTTTGGCAGGCGCGTCGGCCATTTTTTGACCCAGTTGGGCGAAGAGGCCCGCGCGCGTCGGCGGTTTTGCGGCAGCGGGTGTCTCTGCTTCTCGAGGCGGGGGCGGGATAAAGGACGGTGGCTGCGGGTTTTGCAGGCCGAGCAGGATGAAGAGCGCGTCGATGGCGCGGCTGTCGGTCATCCCCAGGCCGGTGAGCCAGGCGTAGAGCTTCTCGCTGCGTTGGGGTGCGCTTTCGTCTGCCGTAAAGCCGGCAAGCGTATGCAGTAGCGACGTCCAGACGTGATAGGGCGTCTCGGCGGTGTAGGCGTGGCACTCGACCAGGACGGCGTGCGCGCCTTTCGCCAGCGCGTGGGCGGCCAGGGTGTAGGCCAGGTGGCTCTTGCCGATGCCTGCCGGACCACGCAATGTCAGCCGCGTCCCCCGACCGGCGAGCGCAGCATGCGCCAATTCGAGCGCAGCCGTAAGTTCCGTCTCGCGCCCGAAGGACGGTGTGAGATCGCGCAAACGGCGGGTCAGCGGATTCTCTTCGGCGAGGCCGTCCACCTGGTAAATGGGAATGGGGTCGGTCTTGCCTTTGACGCGGATGGCGGGCAGCGCGGTGATGGCGAAGCGCGGCGCAACTTTCGCGTAGACCGACGGCGCGAGCAATATCTGGCCCGGCGTCCCCGCCGACATCAGCCGCGCCGCGAGGTTCACGTCGTCGCCCATGACGGTGTACTCGCGGCGGGTGGCGGCTCCGGCCTGCCCCGCGAAGGTCAGCCCGTGGGTGATGCCGGTGCGCTGTTGGATGACCGGGTCTCCAGTCTGCCAGCGCGCGTTGAGCGCCGCCAGTTCCGCCATCATCTCCAGCGCGGCGTGCGTGCCACGTTCGGGGTCATCCTCGTGGGCCACGGGCGCGCCGAAGAGGACGAGGACTTTCGAGCCTTTGCTGTAGGGATCGATGCGGGTGATGACGCCGTCATAGCGCGTGACGATGGTGTGTATGGCGTTGAAATACTCGCTCATCAGCCGGGTGACGGTGTCGAGCGGGGCGTTGGCGGCGGGGAGCAGGTTCTCGAAGCCGGTGACGTTGGTGAACAGCACCGTCGTCAGCCGGTACTCGCTCTCGATACGGCGCTGTTCGGCAGCGTCGATGATGCGCTCGACCAGGGGGTGGGGCAGGTAGGGGCTGAGCGCCGCGATTTGGTCGACGAGACGCTGCATGTCCGCCGCCATCTCTGTGGGGGTGAGACCGCTGCCTTCGGTGGGGCGTGCGTGGCCTGTTTCCGCGCGGATTTCGAAATCATCGAGCGTCTCGCCGGGTTCCTCTTCCACGGCGTAGAACTCATTGCCGAGATCGGCAAACACCGTGGGGGCGAGGTGCCCGAAGGTCGCGCTATCGACGACGATTTGCCCGGCGCTGGCTGCGCCCTCGGCGCCCATCACACGCATCACGGGAGCACCGAGGAGCACGTATTCCATGCGTTTGGCGGAGCCGACGCTCAACGCGGCGAAATGGCCGGTGCTGATGCCGATTTTCATCTTGAGCGCCACATTGCCCAGGGCGGTGGGGATGGCGGAGAACTCGCTCATTGCGCGCATCATCCGCTGCCCGGCGCGCACGGCCCAGTGCGCGTGTTCTCCGTCTTTATCCACGGGGAAATACACGAGCAGCGCATCGCCCGCGAACTTCAAAAGGATGCCACCCGACCAGGCGAGGATGTCGAGCATACGCTCGAAATAGGCGTTGATGGCGCGCGTGAGTTGTTCCGCGCCTTCCTGCCCTTGATGCGCCAGGCGCTCGGAGAGGGCGGTGAATCCGCTGACATCGGAGAAGAGCAAACTGCCGTCGAGCCAGTCGGCCGCAGGCTGTCCGGCAACGGGATACCGCAGTTTAGCCTGCGCGAGGTGGCTTGGAATGTAGGTCGAGAGCAAATAGCGCAGCGAGCGCAGGTGATTCAGGGCATTGCCCCACGCCCGTCGGTTGAAGCGCGGTTCGCGGAGGGGGAGTAGCAGCTTTGTCGGTAAGTAAGCGGCGAGGTTGGGCGGCAGCCGCATATCCGGCGCTGCCGAGGTTTTGGTGTCGAGGCTGTCCCTGGCCTGGCCCATGCAATCATCACTCGCGCCCACGTTATTTTTGGACCCTGGCGAAGGTTCCATGCAAACCTTCGCCAGGGCTTTCATGACCGGGTGTTTGTTTGTTTTTCCGCCTGGGCCTGGATTGTGCCGAAGACGCTGCGCTTCGGTGCTGTGGCAGGCGCAGGGAGTTCTTTCTCCTGAGACGCTTCAATTTGGGGCGTGCCAGATTGGAACACCGGGAACATGCTGAGCCACTTTTGCACGTCTGCCGGACCACTCTGCGCCGCGACCAGTTCCAGGCGTCCCCAGATGTTCAACGCGCCTTCCGGGAAGACGCTGCGTACGAACACCATCACGTAGGGGCCGATGGCTTTGCGGAGTTGCTCCATTTCTTCCTGCATCTGCGCGATTTCTTGCGTCAGTTGGTCTTTCTGCTTGGGGTCTTCGAGCTTTTCCTGGACCTTTTTCTTGATTCCCAACTGCGCCTGGCGCAAGACAAGCGCCAGCACCTGTTCCATTTTCTGGGGGAACTGTTTGGCGATGGGTTCGAGCATCTCTTCGAGCGAGCTGTACGACTGCGCCGCGCGCACTTCGGCCCCGCTGACGCCGACTTTGCGGTCCAGCGTGTCCGCGAGCCACTGTTTTTGTTCGCGTAGTCCTAAGGCGATGACGTAGGCGATGAGACCCACACCGGCAAAGCCGATGCCGATGGGGATGATCGCCAGGAGCGTGTCCGGCAGGTCGGCCTGGGTGATAGCATTGAAGACGCCGTGCAAGATCATCGCCGCGATCCAGCCGCCCGCCAGTCCCAATCCCCGCCCTGCTTTTTGCTGAAAGCGCACCCGCCCGATAGCGATCCCCACCAGTCCGGCTGCGACGCCGTGCATCAAGCACGTCGAAAACGCGCGCGATACCGCCAGGGTGATGCCCATCCGCGGGTTCTGGCTCAGGTAGATGAAGTTTTCGACGATGGAGAAGCCGATGCCGGAGGCAAATCCGTAGATTGCGCCGTCCACGAAGTACGTGAATTCCGGCCGGCGCGAGACGTACAACAAGGCGAGTGATTTGGTCAGCTCTTCGGCGATAGGCGCGAACAGCACGTAGAGCAAAAGCAGGTCCCAGCCGAGTTTGCGAAGCGTGGGGTAAGTCACGTAGGTGTTGAGAAGATAGGACAGTCCCACCCCCCCGAGCGCGCCCCAGGCGAAGCAGATGAGCACCAGCCGGAACGTGCGCGAGGCGTACAGGTCTTGTGTGTAGATAATCAGCAAGAAGATGGCCGGGATACCGGCGGCCAGGAGCAGGGCTAATGGATTCATCGGGTCAGACCACCGTCGCTTTCAGTCCGTTGTTCCTTTGGTTTTATCATCCAGCGCGGCCCACAGGCTTCCCGGTATGTTTTGCGGCTCCGTGCGCCCATAACGGATCCGGTACTGCTGAGCCAACGGGTCGTACTGTAAATAGCCTTTTTCGACAAGCAGGTCGAGATCGCGTTGTGTTTCTTCTGCGGATTGTCCAATTTGCGCCGCTGCCGTTTCAACGTCGAGCGTTTTGACGCGGTTGATGGTCAGCATCAGGGTGCGCATCGACTTGGGCAATTCAAGGAGATCGGAGGGTTTGATGCCTTCCTGCCGTTCTTCGAGTTTCTTTGAGATTGAACTAAAAATGCCCATGGCGTGACCTCCTAGAAGAACTCCGGCATTTCGATAGGCTCCGGTTGCGGCTGACACTCGCCGCACCATAGCACGTTGGAGACGACCACCGCTTTGGGCGTGTTATCTCTTCCCAGGTACATCGCCATAATGGTTGGCAGGGACGTGGAGTGGTGATCTTTGCAGACCCCGCGCCCGCAAAACTTGCATATCCCGATGGCCGGTTGACCGCATTTATGGCAGATCATAGCGGGTCCCCTAAACGGCCTCGATGAGGGCGACGATGTTGCGGATGCTCTGGCTGAAGGGGTGCTCCGGGTAGCGCAATGAGAAGATGTCGGAGGATTGCAGGCGCGCTACGTCCTCCGAGAGCGGCAGAATGGCGGCGACCTGGCTGTTATAGGTGGTTTCGACCTGTTTCTTCAGCGCGGCGAAATCGTAGGAGGTCAGCGCCTTGTTGATGACCAGTAAGAGGTTGGGCACTTCCAGCTTGCGGGCCACGTCCACGGTGACGGCGGTGCCCTGGAAGTCCTGCTGGTCGGGACGCAGAATGATGATGAGGACGTCGGAAATGGCGACGGAAAGCAGCGTCTCCTCGTTCAAGCCGGGGTGCGTATCGATGATGAGGTAGTCCAGCTTGAGCTTGTCGATGAGCGCCTCGAAGCCGTCGTTGAGCAGTCCCACGTCATAGCCTTCGCGCAGCACCCGCGTGATGTCGCCCGCGCGGATGCTGGAGGGGACGAGATAGATTTCGCCATTCATCGGGAAGACTTCCCCTTTCCCGATACGCGCGCCGACGGGATAGGCCGCTTCCTCGATGGTGCACTTGTCCCACAGATAATCGTTCAACGAGCGGGTCATCTCATCTTCATCCATGCCGAAGAGCACATGGATGCCCGGTGAGTTGATGTCGGTATCGACGACGCCAACGCGGTTGCCGTCCTTGGCAATTTGCGCCGCTACGTTTGCCGAGATATTCGATTTGCCTGTGCCGCCCCGAAACGAATGGATCGAAACAATTTTTGACATGTTTGGCCTCCTTGAAAAGGGTTTACCCCCATTATAAGTATAAAATGGATATTGTCTAAGATTTACGTTCTGGTGCGGAGTTCGCGTGCTTTTTGCCGCAACTCCTGGAAATAATCCGATTCGGTGATTTCCGCGACCTGCCGCTCTTTCTTCGCCATATCGATCTCGATGCGCAACTCCTGAATCTGGCGTTGCAGGGCCTGCTCGCGGATGTAGGCTTCCAGCGCGGCGACGGCGAGCGAGGAGAACGACTCCATCATCTGTTGCAAGTTGGGATCGAAGGGGATGCGCATCTCGGTTTCTGGCTCTTCGGCGTTGATCAATTGAAGCACGCCCAACACCGTTCCGGCGCTGTTCTTGAGGGGGATGGTGAGCAGCGAATCGATGGCGTAGTCACCGAGGATGGTGCTCTGTTGACCGTGCTGTGGGATGTTGCTGGAGACGCCGCTCAGGGCGACCTGGGTGGCGACGGCTTGATATGCCAGGTGCGGCGTGTCGCCGCTCGTCACCGAATCGAGCCGCAATGGCGGGTAAGTGATCGGATTGCCGGTTGTGCCGCCCATCGCAATATTCCGGCTGTCATTGCGCACAATCACGAATCGGAGTTCGTTCCCCTCGATCAGGTAGAGTGTACCGGCGTCGGCGTGGCAGAAGTCTTTGGCTTCCAGCAGCATCTTTTCGAGCAACCGGTTGAAGTCCCTCTCCGTAGTCAGCTCGACGCCGATGGGGATCACGACTTCCAGCAGATCATCGGCGCGGCGCTTCTCTTTGCGCACTTGCTGTAACGTCATCCGCAGTTGCGTCGTCATATTGTTGAACGTGGTCGCCAGTACGCCGACCTCATCTCGTGATTCCACCTGCGCCTGCGCGTCCAGGTCGCCCTCACGGATGCGCTCGGCGACATCGGTGAGCCGTACCACAGGGCCGGCAATCGTCTCGCGGGTGACGTAAGCCAGGCCGGTGCCAACGAGCAAGGCGAAGATACCGCCGCCAAGGATAATGACGTTGGTTTGCCGGAGATCGCGCCGTCCGGTCGCCAGGTCTTCTGTGAGTTGGTTCTGCTGGTCATCGGTCATTTCGTTGAGCAAACGTTGCATTTCATCTGCCAACGGCACAGCCTGGGTCCGGAAGAGGTACAGGTCTTCGCGCGCGTGTTCACCCTCCAAATAATCGAACATCTTTTCAGGCAGGTTTAGAAATTCGCTACGATTCTGGGCGATGGTGTCGAGCAACGCTTGTTGATGATCGTTGAGGGCGCTGCGCTTGCCCTCCAGACGTTCCCACACGTTTTGGTTGTCTACAAGGTTGACCTCGTATTCACCCCGGTAGATGCGGTTGTTGGTCGTGACGTACCCGCGTAGCGCCGACAACATCGCGGCGAAATTGCCCTGGAACTTCGCCATATCGCTCAACAGCGCGAGGTTTTCCGCCGTTGGCTCTTGCTGACCCTGTAACTCGATGAGGGTGTTGGTGGCGATGAGTACCTCACCGGCATAGCGGATGCCGTCGGTCGCCAGGATTCTGTAGGCCGGTTCGCGGTCGAGCTGATCGTCGCGCAGATCAAACAGCGGTTCAGGCAGCGCCGCCCACTGGTCGTAGGCGATTCGCAATCGTACCAGGCGGCGGATGTTGGCCTCGTCCAGGTTTTGGAGCTGGCTGTTGAGCCGCTCCAGGTCTGCCTCGAAGGCGCGCGCGGATTGGGCGTAACTCTCGCGGTACGTCTGATCGCCCAACGCGAGATAACCGCGCACGTCAGACAGCATCCGCAGTAAGTTGGCCTGCGCGCGCGAAGCGTCGAGCGCCGTCGGTGCGCGCACGTCGGTCACGCGCATAATCTCCTGGGTGGCGCGACCACTTCCCATGTAACTTACCCCCGCACTCACGAAAATGAGCAGCACCAGGATGCCGAATCCTAACGTGAGTTTGTTCCCGATGTTCAAATCCTTGATCCAGGTCATGCCGGGCAGTTTCTCGACCCAGGGAGCCATTTTTGTATTCGTTGGGATGGACGTTGTTTGTTTGGTCATGGCGTGCGCCTCCAATCCTTGATGTTCCAGGTGTTCATATCCCACGGGGTCAGTGTGATGCCGGTCAGGGTTTTGCTGACCCCTTGGACTTCGGCCATGTGCACCAGGGGAATCATAACGACATCTTCAATGAGCAAATCGTTCATCTGGATGAAGAGCCGTTGGCGTTTGTCGGGGTCGATTTCGGTGGCGACTTGCTGGTAGAGGGCGTCGTAGTCGGCGTTGCACCACCGCTCGACGTTGAGTCCGGCAGCCCAGCCGTTATCTTGCTGGGGGATTTGCGCGCAGGTCCAAAACTGCATAAACGGGCCTGGGTCGGGGCTATCGCTGGAGATGCCGAACGTCTGCATATCTGCCGCGAAGCGCAGGAAGTTGTCGGGTGTGGTGGTGGGGTCGTCACTGAACATAATGCTGGGATCGACAATTTTCAGTTCTACATCGACGCCGATGTCGCGCAGGTTTTGGCGAATGATTTGCTGCGTCTTTTCGAGGGCTGTGCCTTGCGGGGCCGCGGGGGCCTGCAAGACCAGGTTCATGCGCATGCCGCTGTCGCGGTTGACGCGGATGCCTGTGGCGGGGTCGAGTATCCAACCGGCCTCGTCCAGGAGCGCCCTGGCTTTTTCGGGATCGTAGGTGTAGAACGTGTTGGGCGAATTGTACTGCAAAGGCGCGACCAGGTTGTTGTGGGTTTCTTTGCCCAGTGGCCCGTAGAGCGCCACGATGGTCTGATAGTCGATGGCATAGGCAAACGCCTGCCGCACGCGCTTGTCGCTGAAGAAGGGATTCGGAATGTCGCGGTTCGATCTCTCGCCGTTGGGCGCGGCTTGCCGTGGATCGCTGCGGTTGAGCAGGATGCGCTCGACATTGGAGCCGAATTTAGCTAGCACAATGCCGCTGCCGCCTTCCTGGAGTCTCTCCAGTTCTTCGCTGGGGAGCGTGGTGAGGTAGTAGGCGTAGTCAGCTTCTCCGGCTTCCAGCACCATGCGCGCTGCTTCGGCGACTGTGCCGCCGCCGCGCAATTCGATTTTGCTGAAATACGGCAGGTTGGGATCGCGGTAGTAGGGGTTCGGTTCGTAGACGATTTTGTTCGTCTCTACGATCTGTGTGCCCAGCAGCAACACCTCTTGCGGTTTGATGCCCGGCTCGACGACGCGATACGGCCCTGTGCCCACCGGGAGCGTATTGGCGGGCGCCTCGCGGGCGTTCGCGCCTTTGTATGCCTCGAACACGTGCTTTGGCAGGATCACCCCCTGGATGCCGACGAACGGCAGCGACCAGGCCGGTGTGACATCGCTGAAGGTCACCTTGACGGTGAACTGATCGATGACCTCAACCGCTTCGATGTTCTCGTAGATGTAGGCCGACTGCGCATTGACCGCCGGGTCGATGAGGTACTCGTAGGTAAACTTGACATCCTCGGCAGTAAAGGGTGTGCCGTCTGACCAGGTAACGTCGTTCCTTAACTTCCATGTGACCGATTTCCCGTCTTCCGCGACGCCGCCGTTTTCCAGCGAAGGAATTTCCAGGGCCAGGAAAGGCACCAATTCGCCGTTTTCATCGAAGCTGGCGAGTGGCTCGTAGGTGATGCGCGCCGCCTCCCAATCCTTGATGCTCAGCGACAGGTGCGGATTGAGCGTAGTCGGCGCTTCCCAATACACCATGCGCAACGTCCCACCGCTGCCGCGTTGGCTGGCGACAGTGGGGGCAACCGTTGGCGTGACGGTTTCCGGCGTGGGGCCTGCGCCGTTGCAAGCCGTGAGACTCCAAAGGCTGCTGACAACGATAAGGAACAAAAGCACGCTGCGGTTCAATCTATATTCATTCATACTCGTGGCATCCTCCTTGTGGGACGCTTGCACTTGCGCAGGGATTCCCCCTCGCCAGAGGCCGCTTCTCACTGCTATATTGTACTCGCTTTACGGGCATACTCAACCAGGCAACAGAATGTTGCTATTCATGCTTTGAGGGGAACGCCGGTTCCCCGTTTTGCGCTGAGATGCGTCACGAAACGCGGATCTGACGATCCGCTCGGAGCAGGCATTGTTGTTCGCGCTATGAGGGGAACGCCAGTTCCCCGTTTTGCGCTGAGATGCGTCACGAAACGCGGATCTGACGATCCGCTCGGAGCAGGTATTGTTGTTCGCGCTATGAGGGGAACGCCAGTTCCCCGTTTGGTTATCACCGTTGACCTCCAAACCGCCGTCTAAAGTTATCGATGCGTTGTGGCTCCAGGGTGTACGAATCGCTGTGCAGGTCGGCAGCCTCGAAGCCGAGCTCCTTGAGCTTGTAGTAATGCTGCACGCTCTCCACGACGCTCACCGGGCCGACGGTGGGAGCGAGATTGTCGAAGCGCGCCGCGAGCAACCCCGCCAGGATGCAGCCGGTGATGTCGTGAACGTCGCGCCGCGCGTAGCCGATCAGGGGTTCGCTCCACGACTCCGGCAAATAGGTCGTCTGCCCGACCGGCGTGGGCGACTTGAGCACGCCGCCTTCGGTGAACAGGATGTCGCCGGCGGTGTGCAGGCGGCGCAGCGCCGCCTCCGACGCGAAACAACGTGGGCTGGAATCGTCGACGATGAGCGTCCCTGGATGCACTTGCGCGATGTCGAGCACATCGGCGGTGTTCGTCGCACCCAGGATCAGCGACGCCCCATAGAACGCCGGTGGAACCTCGCGCCGCGCTGCCACAATCTGCACCTCGCCTGTAAAGCCAAACTCGTGGACAATCTCCTGCCGGGCGCTTTCGAGCGCATCGCGCTTGTCGTACAGGTCGCACAGCAGCAGCTTTTGGGGATGTGGCAATGTGCTCAACATCAAGCGCAACGAGGTTAGCCCAATGGATCCCAGTCCCAACACCCCGACCCGTTCGCGTTCCAGTTGCCGCTCGCTTTCCCGGAGAATCTTTTTCACGGCCAGGATCACGGCGGCAGACGTAGCGGCGTGTCCGGTGGTGACGGCGGGCAGTGTTGTGCTGTAGGCGCTGTTGTCGACGATGGTGCGTCCGTACTCCGTCGCCGAGGGAATCAGCCCGGTCAGCGAGACCGTCCGCGCGCCGAGCATGTGCGCCATGTGTAACCCGTCGATGACCCGCGCGACGAAATCCTGCGGGTCATTGTACAATTCGTCCTCGAAGCGGGGCAACAGGATGATAGCGATGCGGCCCAGCGCCGTCTCGATGACATCGGTGAAGAGCGGCATGCCCGCGATATGCGCGTGCAGTAGCGCGTCGCGCTCTGGGTTGATGCGGTCAAGATAGCCCAGCGCCGCCGACTCTACGGGTGCCAGTCTGCCGGCAGCGAACAGCGTCAACAGCGGACGCCGCTCAACGGTGATGAAGGAAGCGGACACCGGCGCGGGCGTTTCACCGGCGGGCAGCGTGGGGGCGGCGGTCTGAAGCGCGTCGGCGAGTTCTGCGACGGTCGGGTGCAGGAAGAGTGTCTTGATCGAGAGCGACGTGCGCAATGCCGCCGTAATTTTAGAAATGAGCTGCACGGCTTGCAGCGAGTGCCCGCCCAGATCGAAAAAGTTGTCGTGACGGCTCACCCGCTCGACGTGGAGCACCTCGGCCCAGATGGCGGCGAGCTGCTTTTCCGTCTCGGTGCGCGGCGCGACGTACTCCGAGGCGCTTTCGCGGCTGATGCCGAGCGCCGCAAGCGCCTGGCGGTCGATTTTGCCGTTGGTCATCAATGGCAGCGCCTCATGGAAGACGTAACCGGCGGGCAGCATGTAGGCGGGTAGCACGCGCTTGAGCGCCGTGCGCAGACCGGCGGCGGTGAGCGTGCGCCCTTCTTCCGCCACGACATGGGCCACGAGGTGCTCCTGGCCTGCCGCATCTTTGGCGACGACCACGGCGACCGTTTTGACATCGGGCAAACCTTGCAGTGCCGCTTCCGTTTCACCGGGTTCGACGCGGAAGCCGCGGATTTTCACCTGCTCGTCGTTGCGCCCAAAGTATTCGAGTGTGTGATCCGCGCGGTAGCGCACCAGGTCGCCGGTTTTGTACAATCGCGCGCCGGGCACGTCACTGAACGGATTGGGAATGAATTTCTCCGCTGTGAGTTCCGGGCGACCGAGGTAGCCGCGCGCCAGGCACGCCCCCCCGATGTGCAATTCGCCGGGCACGCCGATGGGCACGGGGTGCAGACGCGCGTCGAGTACGTAGGTCTGGACGTTGGCAATGGCGCGTCCGATGGGCACACAATCCCGTTCCTCATCCAACGCCTCCCACGTCGATAAGTCGTGCGTGGTCACAACCACGGTCGTCTCCGTAGGGCCATAACTGTTGATCAGATGCACGCGCTCGCCGACGTGGGCGCGCCACAGGGCCACATCTTCGGGCAGCGCCTTTTCCCCGCCGACGATGACCAGCCGCAGCGATGCCGGGAGATTGTCACCGGCGCGGGGGGACAGGGCAAAGCTGTGTACCAGTTCGCGCCAGTACGCAGTGGGCAGATCGAGCACACTGATCTCGAATTCGCGGCACTTTTGCCAGAACGTGCTCGTCGCCCCCAGCATCTCATCCGTTCTGAGCACCAACGTCGCGCCGATCGCCAGACTCAGGTAGATTTCTTCCGCGGCGGCGTCGAAGCTGATGGACGCAAATTGCAGCACACGATCATCCGCGCGGAATTGGTAGACCTCCTGGCTCGCAAGGACAAAGTTGTGCAGCGCGCTATGCGGGATAACCACGCCCTTGGGCACGCCCGTCGACCCTGAGGTGTAGATGATGTAGGCGCTGTGCTCGCCGCTCACGCCGGAATCGGGGTTTTTCGCGCTGTGTTGCGCGATGATGGACCAATCCGTGTCCAGGCAAATCACGTGTTCCGGCTGGACAGGCAGCGCGCGCGCCAGTGGCGACTGCGTGACGAGGACGCGCGCCTGCACGTCTCCCAGGATCAGCGCCAGCCGCTCCGGCGGGTAGGCCGGATCGAGCGGCACATACGTCCCGCCGGCCTTGAGGATGCCGAGCAGGCCGACGAGCATCTCCGGGCAACGCTCGATGAACAGCCCTACCGGTGTCTCCGGCCCCACGCCCAGTGTTTGCAGATAATGTGCCAGTTGGTTGGCCTTGCGGTTGAGGTCGGCGTAGGTGAGGCGGCGGTCTTCGTGGATGACCGCCACCGCCTCCGGCGTCCGCGCGGCCTGGGCCTCGAACAGGTGATGCGCGCACACATCGCCGGGATAGTCGAGCGTCGGGCCGCGCCCGATGGCAAGCATCTGCTGGCGTTCCGTCTCCGGCATCAACGGCAGCGTGGCGATGGATTGCTCCGGGTGGGTCAGCGCGTTCGCCAGCACCGTCTCGAAGTGCCCGGCCATGCGCTGCACCGTCGCGGCGTCGAACAAATCGGTGTTGTACTCGAAGCTGCCGCGCAGCCCTTCCGGCGTCTCCTCGATGTCGAGCGACAGGTCGAAGAGCGCCGTCTGGTTGTCGATGACGTCGTATGTGGCGGTGAGATCGCGCAGGCGCAGGTCGGTGCTGTTATTGGCCTGGAAGGAGAACATCGCCTGGAACAGCGGCGACCGGCTCAGATCGCGCTCCGGTTGCAGCGCCTCTACCAGCCGCTCGAAGGGCAAATCCTGGTGATCGTAGGCTTCGAGCGCAATGCGCCGCGTGCGATCGAGCAGCTCGCGGAAGGTGGGCTGTCCGGCGAGGTCACCGCGCAGCGCCAGCGTGTTGACGAAGAAGCCGATCAGCCCTTCGACCTCGCTGCGCGTGCGGTTGGCGATGGGCGCGCCGACGACGAAGTCCTCCTGGCCGGTGTAGCGATAGAGCAGCACCTCGAACGCCGCCAGCAGCAGCATAAAGAGCGAGAC
>JAIOAS010000020.1:16785-33146 GCA_019873725.1 Chloroflexota bacterium
CGGCGTTGGGGCGACGATCTGCGCCGGTTCACCGTCCACAGCCGTGAAAGTCGTGCGCAGGATGGCGTGCCGCCGGGCGATGGCGTGCAGGCCGGCTTCCAGCGCGGCGACGTCGAGCGGGCCGCGCAGCGTCACGGCGAGGGGGACGTTGTAGGTCGGCTGTCCGGGTTTCAACTGCTCGTGGAACCACAACCGCTGCTGGGCGAAGGAAAGCGGCGCCGGCCCGGCATCCGTGCGGCGCGGGATTCCCGCCGGGCGTGTTTCCAGTTGTCCGCGCAGGCGTTTTTCGAGCAGCGCGCGTTGGGCCGGTGAAAGCGTCCGGCGTGTCAGCGGAGAACGTAGCGTTTCGTAAATTTCGGTCATTGTTTTCTCTCAACTTGTCAACGGATTGAAGAAAAAATCCGTTTGAATCCGTTTAATCCGTTGACCTTTCAGTGTCGTCGAGGGCCTCGATCTCGCGGATGATTGCTTCCTCGACGGCGGCGGCCAACCCCGCTACGGTCGGCGCCTCGAAGATGGCGCGCAGCGGGATGGCGATCTGGAACGCCTGCTGCACGCGCGAAATCACCCGCGTCGCCAGCAGTGAGTGCCCGCCGAGCGCGAAGAAGTTGTCGTGGACGCCCACCTGGGGCACACCGAGCACGTTCTGCCAGATCTCCGCCAGTGTCTCTTCGGTGGGCGTGCGCGGCGCAACGTGGGCGGTGGTCGCCTGCGTCCAATCGGGGGCAGGGAGCCTGACGCGGTCGACTTTGCCGTTGGGCGTGAGCGGCAGGGTATCCACGCGCACAAAGGCGGCGGGGATCATATAGTCGGGCAGGACGGTTTGTAGCGCCTCGCGCAGCGCGTCCGCCGTGGGTTGCTGCCCCGGCGCAGCGACCACGTAGGCCACCAGCCGCTTGTCACCGGGAATGTCCTCGCGCGCCACGACGACGGCATTTTGCACCGCCGGATGTTGTTCCAGCCGCGCCTCGATCTCGCCAGGCTCGACGCGGTAGCCGCGAATCTTCACCTGATTGTCCAGCCGTCCCATAAATTCGACGTCGCCGGTGGGCAGGTAGCGGGCGCGGTCGCCGGTTTTGTAGAGCCGTGCGCCCGGTTCGGCGCTGAAGGGGTGGGGGACAAAACGCTCGGCGGTCAGTTCGGGCAGCCGCCAGTAGCCGCGCGCCAGCCCGTCGCCGCCGATGTACAGCTCGCCGGGCACGCCGACCGGCACGGGCCGCATGGCGCGGTCCAGAATGTAGACCTGCGTGTTGGCGATGGGCCGTCCGATGGGGACAGTGCTCAATTGTGTTCCGGCGTAAGTGAGGTCGGCGGTTGAGCGCATTGGATAGTAGCAGGTGAAGGTGGTGTTTTCGGTGGGGCCGTAGCCGTTGATGAGCGTGTGCCCTGGCTGTAGCCGGTCGAGCATCTGCCGCACGTGGGCGACGGAGAGCACATCGCCGCCCGCCAGCAGTTGGCGGACGCGGCTGAGGCTTTCGGGGTAGCTTTCGACCATTTGGTGGAACAGCCCGGCGGTGAGCCACAGCGTTGTGATGCCGTGCTCTTCGATGAAGCGCGCCAACTCGTCGAGCGACGGCTTGTGCGCGGGGAAGATGACGAGCTTCCCACCGTTGAGCAGGCTGCCCCAGAGTTCCAGCGTCGAGGCGTCGAAGGAGAGCGTCGCCAGTTGCAGGAATGTCTCATCGGCGGTCAGGCTGGCGAAGTTGGTGTTTCTGACCAGCCGCACGATGGCGCGGTGAATGATGCTCGTGCCTTTGGGGGCGCCCGTCGAGCCGGACGTGTACATCACGTAGGCCAGGCTTTCGGCGGTCGCGCCGCCGTCGAGGTTGTCGTCCGCATATCCGGTCCACCGGTCGCCGTCAAGATTGACGATTCGCCCGTTGTATGCCGGGAGCTTATCCAGCAGCCGCGTGTGCGTCAGGATGACCGGCGCTTGCGTGTTATCGAGCATAAACGCCAGGCGTTCCTGCGGGTAGGTGGGGTCGAGCGGGATGTAGGCTCCGCCGGCTTTGATGATGCCCAGCACGCCGACGATCATCTCGAACGAGCGTTCGATATAGACGCCGACGCAGACTTCCGGCCCCACGCCCAGTTCGCGCAAATGGCGCGCCAGGCGGTTGGCACGGCGGTTGAGTTCGGCGTAGGTCAGCGTCGCGCCCTCGAAACTGAGGGCCACGGCGTCGGGTGTGTGCGCGGCCTGCGCCTCGAACAGGCGATGGACGGGCGTGTCGCGGGGGTAATCGGTACGGGTGTCGTTCCACGCGGCGAGGAGCTGCTCGCGCTCTGCCGGGGTGAGCAACGGCAGGTCGCCGGGCGCGGATTCCGGCGCGGCAAGCATCCCTTCGAGCAGCGTGCGCAGATGTCCGAGCATCCGCGCGATGGCGTCGTCATCGAAGTACTGCCGGCGATAGCTGATTCTGAGGCGCAGCGCCTCGCCCGGTTCGACGATGACGGTGAGCGGGTAGTTGGTCTTTTCCAGCGTGACCATGTCGGCAATGCGGAGCCGGGGATCTGCCGGTTGGATGTCCGCCTCGCCGGGGTAATTCTCGAAGACCAGCAGCGTGTCGAACAGGCTCTGCCCCTGCGGGACGTCGCTCCACCGCTGGATGTCGACCAGCGGCGCGTACTCGTAGCGGCGGGCGGCGGCCTGTTGCGCTTGCAGCGTTTGCAGCCACGGGCCGAGCGCGCCGTCGTCGGGCACGTGGACGTGCACGGGCAGCGTGTTGATGAACAGCCCGATCATCGTTTCGACGCCTTCGAGCGTGGCGGGCCGCCCGGCAATCGTCGCGCCGAAGAGTACGGCGACTTTGTCGCCTGCGACTTCGTCGCCTGGTTCCCCGCTGTAGCGGCTGAGCAGTGCGGCCCACGCGCCCTGGATGACCGTGTTGAGCGTCACCCGCTGCTGCCGGGCGAAGGCGTGCAAGGCGGTCGTCGTTGCGGCGGACAGGCGCAGGTGCTGCTCGGCGTAGTCGTCTGCGGCGGGGTTGGCCTCTGTTGTCCGCCGGATGTGCAGCGGCGTGGGTGTGGTGAACCCGCGCAGCGTCTCGCGCCAGAACGCCTCGGCCTCCGCCAGGTCTTGCGCGTGCAGCCAGGCGATGTAGTCGCGGTAGGGGCGCGGCGCAGGCAGGCGCAGGGCTTGCCCCTGGCGCGCCGCTTCGTAGAAGGCGAACACGTCCTTGAGCGCCAGCGACAGGCTCCAGCCGTCGAGGATCAGGTGGTGGAAGCTCCACACGCAGCGCCACGTTTCGTCCGCCAGGCGGAAAAGGGTCAGGCGCATCAGCGGGGCCTGGTGCAGATCGAAGCCGCGCGCCTGATCGTCCTTGAGCCAGGTTGCAAGCCGGCTTTGCTGGGCGGCGGGTGATAGATCGCGCCAGTCGAGTGTGCTCCAGGGGAGTGTCGCGTGCCGCCGTACCACTTGCAGCGGCTTGTCGCGCGTCTCCCAGGCGAAGACGGTCCGCAGCGCCGGATGCCGGTCGATGAGGGCTTGCCACGCGCGCTCGAAAGCGGCGATATCGAGAGCGCCGTGCAGGGTGAAGCACAGTTGCTCGAAGTAGACGCCGGATTCCGGCGTGTAGAGCGAGTGAAACAGCATCCCCTGCTGCATTGGGGAGAGCGGGTAAATGGCTTCGATGGTGTCTGGCGTGTTCATAGGCGCGTTGTTGGTGGCGCGATCAGAGACCGGCCACCACCTCCTTTGATGGGATCACGTCGCCGAGTTCGCCCAACAATGCCTCGAATTCGTCTCGGGTCAGGTGCACCTCGGGAAAGTCTTCGGGCGAGACGAGCGGGAGAGGGCTGAGGGATTGGGCAGGACAGGCGGCAGCCAGTGCGGCGACGGTCTGGTATTCAAAAAGCTGTTGGACGGTAATGAGCAGCCCGGCAGCGCGCGCTTCGGCGATGATGGTGAGCGCCAGCAGCGAGTCGCCGCCCAGCTCGAAGAAGTTGTCGTAGATACCCACCGGCGAGACGACCAACGCGCGTTCCCAGATCTGCGCCAGCGTCGTTTCGGCCTCCGTGCGCGGCGCGACGTAGGCCGTGGAGAGGGTGGGGCGGGCAACTTCCGGTACGGGCAGGCGCTGGCGGTCGATTTTCCCGTTGGGCGTCAGCGGCAGCGCGTCGAGACGGACGAACACGCCGGGAATCATGTGGGCCGGGAGACGCTGTTTGAGAAAGGCCTGGAGTTCGGTTGTTGTTAGTCGGGGAGTCGGGGAGTCGATAGTCGTTAGTCGGGTAGTCGCGTAGTCGATAGTCGGTAGTCTGGTAGTCGCGTAGTCGGGAGTCGATGGGCGGGTAGTCGGGTAGTCGATAGTCGGTAGTCCGGTAGTCGCGTAGTCGGGAGTCGATGGTTGGGTAGTCGCGTAGTCGGGAGTCGATGGTCGGGTAGTAGCGTAGTCGGGAGTCGATGGACGGGTGGTCGGGGAGTCGGGAGTCGATGGGCGGGACATCGCGTCGTCGGTGGGCGGGTGGTCGGCGGGGGTGTAGTAGGCGATGAGGCGCGGGGCGTTGTCAACGCCTGCGTGGACGATGACGACGGCTTCGCGCACGGCGGGGTGGCGGGCGAGCGCGCTTTCGATTTCGCCCAGTTCGACGCGATAGCCGCGGATTTTCACCTGATGGTCGAGGCGCTGCACGAATTCGATGGCGCCGTCTTCCAGGTAGCGGGCCATGTCACCGGTCTTGTAGAGCCGCGCGCCCCGTTCTGCCGAAAATGGGTCGGCGACGAATTTCTCGGCGGTGAGCTGCGGGCGGTTGAAGTAGCCGCGCGCCAGCCCCACGCCGCCGATGTGGAGTTCGCCGGGGATGCCCACGGGGACGGGCTGCATATCGGCGTCGAGGATGTACAGCCGTATGTTGCCGAGCGGTCGCCCGATGGGGACGGTCGGCGCGTCACCCGGAGCGGTAACGGGGTAGCAGGCGGCCCACACGGTCGATTCGGTGGGGCCGTAGAAGTTCCACAGCGGGATGTTCCACGCCAGGACGTCCTGCGCCAGCGCACGCGGCAGGGCTTCGCCGCCACAGCAGATCAGGCGCAGCGCAAGCGGGTTCGCCGGGTCGTAGAGGCCCACCAACCGCTGCAAGGCCGACGGCGTCTGGTTGACGATGGTGACGCGCTCGCTGCGCAGCAGTTCGAGGAACGCCGCCGGCGACTGCACCGCACTCTGCGGCACGATGACCAGCCGGCTGCCGCAGAGCAGCGGCGTCCAGAGTTCCCACACCGAAAAGTCGAAGGCATACGAGTGGAAGACCGTCCACACGTCATCGGCGTTGAACCCGAAGACCGGGCGGGTGGCTTCCACGAGATTGATGACGCTCTGGTGGGCGATTTCGACGCCTTTGGGCTGGCCGGTCGAGCCGGAGGTGTAGATGACGTAGGCCAGGTTGTGCCCTTGCGCGCCGCCGTCGAGGTCGGTGTCCGCGTGGGCGGCGATGGCGGGCCACGCGGCGTCCAGGCAGACGATGCGCGCCTGGGTTGACGGGAGTGTATCGACGAGCGCGCGTTCGGTCAGCAGAACGGGCGTCTGTGTGTCGGCGAGCATGAACGCCTGGCGGTCGGGCGGGTAGGCGGGGTCGATGGGGACGTAAGCGCCGCCGGCCTTGAGGATGCCGAGCATCCCCACGAGCATCGCCGTTGAGCGTGAGACGCACATCGCCACGGGGACTTCCGGGCCGACGCCAAGCGCGCGCAAGTGACGGGCCAGTTGGTTGGCGCGGGCGTTCAGTTCGCGGTAGGTGAGGGTTTGTCGGGGCGTCCCCGGTTCGGCGTAGACCGCGGCGACGGCGTCCGGCGTCTGCACGACCTGGCGCTCGAAGCGGCGGTGAATGCACTGCCCGCGGTAGCCGGTGTCGGTCGCGGTAGCGTTCCAGGTATCGAGTATCTGCTGGCGTTCGGCCACAGTCAACATCGGCAGGGTCTTGAGGGGCGCTTGCGGCATGGTGACGAGGCTTTCCAGCAGTGTGAGCAGGTGGCCGGACAGCCGTGCGATGGCGGTAGCCTCGAAGCGGGTGGCATCGTAGTCGATGTGCAGGCGCAGCGCCTCGTCGATGGCGATGAAAAGGGGAAGGTCAGCATACTTGCCGGCGGGGGGTGTACCGAAGACGAGCAGGCTTTCCACGGCGTGCTCCGGCGCGACCTGCTGCTGACGCGCGGCGGCGAGGTCGGCGCGCAGGGCCGTCAGCCATGCGCGCGCTGCGTGCTTGGGCCGGATGGTTACGCAGGTGAGGGTGGGTTCGCGTGTGTGGGCGAGTTGCACCCAAAAGGCCACCTCCATTTCCCCGCTGTAGCGGCTGAGGAGCAGCGCCCACGCACCCTGGATGAGTGTGGGGATGTCGAGGTTGTTCTGGCGCGCAAAGTCGCGCAATGTTTCGGCGAGCGTGGGGGTGGGCGTGGTCTCGAAACAGGCGCGCGGCGTTACCCCGCCGGAGGGCGGCAGGGGTTTGGCAATCGCCAGCGGCGTCGGCGCCGGGCATTCTCCTGATTGTTGTCGCCAGAGTGATTCGTCTGTCATCGCTGTCATCGTTCCCAGCAATAAACCACGAATCTGCACGAATTTTGTACTGGTCAACGAGAGTTTGAACTTGCCGGACGGCTTTTTTTACCGCAGAGTTCGCTGAGAGCGCGGAGAAATTCTATAAATCTCTGCGAGCTTTGCGCTCTCTGCGGTGCAATATGTCTTTGACCACTACAAATCTGCACGAATTTCCATGCATAGAAGTCAAAATTAGTGAGGATTCGTGAAGATTCGTGAAGATTCGTGAAGATTCGTGGTAAGGTTCTACTCGTATTGATCGAACAGCTTGTTAAGCTGGCGCGGGCGGGCACGGGTGAGTTCGGCGATGCGGTCGTTGGACTCGCGGAGCCGCTCGCTGAGGACGTTGATCAGCGCCAGCGACATCTCCGGGTTTTGGCGCGCCAGGGCGATGAGCGGTTCGCGGCGCAGGCGCAGCGTGAGCGTGTCCTGGATGGCGACGGCAGAGGTGGTGTGGGGGCTGTTGTCAAAGAAGTTGGCCTCGCCGAAGTACGAGTGCGCCTCGATGGTCGCCAACCGGGCGAAGGAACCGGCGCGCTTCTCTTGTTCGATACCGACACGCCCGTTGACCACGACGTACAGCGCACCGCCGGGATCGTTGGCGTTGTAGATGCGCGTGTCTTCCTCGTACATTTCTTCCTCGCAGACGTTCGCCAGGATTTTGAGCTGGTCGATGGTCATCCCCTGGAAGAAGGGGACTTCTTTGAGGAAAATGATTTTTTCAATGGCAGAAAGCATAAGGTCCTCCTTCGTAAAGTCGGTGTGAACGCCGGCGATGAGCCGCTTGGCGGCCTGGGCTGCGAGGCGCACGTCCTCGACCGGGTCTTTGAGCGCCGTCGCCAGCAGCGCCTCGATCTGCGCGAGGGTGATGGGCAGGGAGACGGCCGGGGTGACGGGTTGAGATGCTTCTGGTTTGGGGGACTCCACGGCTGCGGTATCGGCGGTTGGCGTTTCGGTTTTCGGGCCGTCGAGTGCGCCGAACAGGTCGGCGGGAGGGCGGCGGCGCGCGCGGGGCGCGGGCGCGCCGTCTGCCGGCGCGCCGGCAAACGGCGCAGCGTCTGCGGGCGGCGCAGTGGGTGGGGGCGTTTCCGCTTTCGGCGCATCAAGGGCGGCGAACAAGTCCTTGGGCATCCGGCGGGCGCGGCGCGTTTCGCCTTCCGGCGCAGCGGGCGGTGGTTCGGGAGTGGGGGGCGTCGCCGGCGCAGGTGGAGCGATGGCCGCGCCGAGTTGTCCCAACGCAAAAACCGTCATCGTGCGCACCCAGGCATCGTCGGGAGTGGTGGCGAGTTTTTGAATGGCTTCGACGGTGTCCGGCGGATCCATATCCCAGGTCTCCTTGCTCAGTTCCAGGAGCTTGCTGGTGGGAATCTCTGGCTCGAACAGCGGCGCGATCAACTCGGCGGTCTTGGGCGAAGTGAGCGATTCCAGGGCTTCCACCGCATTGGCGCGTGTGCGGGGATTGTCGCTGCGTAGCGAGTCGCTGATGATGTCCACGCTGTTGGGGTCCTGGATGGCGGAGAGCAGGTAGAAGATTTCCGAAGTCAGGCGCTGGCTCTGTTCACGCAGGGCGCTTTGCAGTACACCGACAGCCGGATAGGTAGCGCACGGTTCCAGCGCTTCGATGAGGCCGAAGTTCCCGTAGATGGCAAGCAGGTTGCCGGTGATGTTCGCGCCGACGATGAGCGGGCCGAACTCCTTGGGGTTGATGCGGCTGAGGACGACGGCGGCCATTTTGCGCAGTTGCACATCCGACGTATCGAGCCGGGGATGGATCACCGGGATAATGGCCTTGCCAAGTGCGACAAGCGTTGCGGCGGCGGTCTCGCGGACCTGCGGGCTGGCGTCGGTAAGCGCGTTGACGATCAATGGATAAGTCTTGCGACTGCCTGTGCGTCCTAACACGACAAGCGCAGCCTGGCGCGTGCGTTCGACGGGGTCGTTGAGGCGGGAGCTGATTTTGGCTTCGATTTCGGCTTTCTGCGCGTCGGTGAGCGTCGCCTTTTGCACGGCGGCTTCGACGGCCAGGGCCGCTTCGAGCCGGACTTCGTCGGCGGGATCGTCCAGGTAAGTCATCAGCCGGTTGAGCGTGTGCTCGCTCTTGATCTGCCCCAGGATGCGCACGCCATAGGCACGGTGCTGAGAATTCTCGCCGCTCAGGATGGCTTCGAGCGCATCCACGGCAGGCTTGAGGGTATACAACTTGTCCATCTGCACCAGGACGGTGAGCGCCTGACCGCGCACGTTGATGTCGGGATCGTAGACCATGTTCGCCATATAGGTGAGAAATTCGGGGTCATCGGGCGTAGCAAGCTGCTGCAATCCCACGATGGCAGACTGGCGCACCTGTCCGGCGGGATCGTTCATAAAGTCGAGATAGAGTTGGCGGACTGCGTCACCGCGCAAGTCGGCGGCGGTGATCACGTCGAGGATGGCGGCGCGTGTATGACTTTCCGCTGCGGCGTGGGCGGCGTGGCCGAGGATGGGGATCGCGTCACGCCCGCCGATGCGGCTGATGAGCTGGGCCATAAAAACGGTCAGCTCGTGGCTGGTGCTGCTTTCGAGCTTCTCACGCAATTTGTTCAGCGTCGCCGGGTCGGCGATGGTCAGCTCGGAGACATTTTGGGTCAGCAGGAAGGAGTAGTCTTCTTGCTCAAGCATTTTAACAAGCGCCTGCCCGTACTGGCGGCGCACAATCAGGGTATTGGCGATGTAGGCGACGGCAAGGGAGAGAATGAACGTCGGCAGAAACCACTCCACGGCGACAAACGGCGGCAACAGCAGAATACTGCCGAGGAACGCCCCGATCGGTGCGACGAGACCATCGATGAAGGCGTGCGCGCGTCCCTTGATGCGCAGCGGCACAGCATTGTAGAGTAGGCTGTTGATCGGGTAGCCGACATTGCCGTAGAAAGCCGTGCTGTCGAAATAGCCCAGGGCTGCTATGGGGAGGCCGGGGAAGAACACCAGCCCCGCGCAAATCGCCAGGTTGCCCACCGGAAACAGCATGTAGGCGTTACCGACGCCAATCCAGCCGATGATGCGACTGAGGAGGAACAGTTGGAAGGGCAGCATAATCAGGTTGGCGATGCCGGTGACCAGACCGTAGAAGTTTGCCATGGCCTCGGTGGTTTGGAGTCTGTCGACGATGATCTCGCTGGTCCGGTAGCCGACGAAGTTGAGCAGGATAACGACAACGAGCGTCGCAATGGCGATCCCCCGCAGGAAGGGCGACCGGGTGACGTAGTGATAGCCTTCGCGCAGTTCACCGACATAGGAGATGTGCGCTTTCTCCGTCCCTTTGGCTTTGACGACGGACGCTCCGCTCTGCGCCGTCCCATGGCCGGATTTGATCAGGTATGGCATCAGCCAGGCCCCGAGCGCCATCACACCTACCATACTGAGCCAGACGAGGATGATGCCGTTGGGGCTGAGAACTTTGTTGAGCGCTTCCATGCTCAAACCGGCGATGATCCCGCCGATGCTGCCCGCCGTGCCCAAGACCGGCACGACGCGTTTAGCCGCCCGCGTGTCGTAGAAGCTGTCGATGTAAGTGTACCAGTGCGCGGAGAGAATGTCGGTGAGCGGGACGTAGATCAGCAGGTAGAGGAGGGGATAGGCGATGGTAACAATGCCGAGGTTCAGCAACCCCAGGCCGACGAGGATGCCCGCGCCGCCGATGAGCAGGATGGCGATCAGGAGCTTGCGGCTGGCGATGCGGTCGGCAAAGGCGGTGTAGATGGCGACCGCCGGGATGGAGAGGATGGCTCTGATCATAAAGAACCAGGGGAGGCCCTTCACCCCTACCTGTTCCAGGAAAGCCGCCGCCACGATTGTCTCACCCCAGACCGCGCCAAGCGTGACCGCCAGCAGCATCGCGTAGAGCAATAGCAGTCGCGGCCACTCTTCCGAACGAACGTTGAATAATTTGTTGAGGAATCGCATCATGATCTGCACCGTCCTTAAGGACTTTCCCATAGACATGAATTACTGTCGCGCACCGCCGGCAAAATCGGCTGGCGCTACTATAAGGTAATCATAGCACAATTTTATGCCGTCAGGGTAAAGTTTGTGTGGCGATTCCGTAGCAGTTGTGTTAGCTTTGGTTTCAGCAACGGAACCCGGAGAACGCGCCGGGGCAATATCAAAACGTCTCTGGAATGTGACTCAGATGGGGGACCTGACCGGACTCTGTCAAAATCAGTCCGACCCGCGCGGCATAGGCCGCCCGAATCTCCTGATGCAGGATGATGTTTTCCAGGTAAGTCCGGCGGAAGTAGCTGTCTGTGGGAATGAGCGCATGTTTGCGCGCCATCTCGTCGTAAGCGCGGCGCAGATATTTGGTGGCCTCTTCTTGCTGTTCATTGGCGGCCAACGCCTGGCTGTAGCGGAACAGGATTTCCTCACTGACGCACTCGGTAATTTGCACAAAGCCGAACGTGTTGTAAAGGTCTAGCGCCTTCTGCGCGGTGTCCAGCGCACTTTTGAGATGGTTGTAAACTGCGCCGGGTTGGGTTGTTGCCGCATCCCTGGCAAGCACGGCCAGTTTCAGGTGCGCGGCGGCGGCTTTACACAGCGCCGCCATCTCGTACTGTCGTGAGACCAGCGGGCTTTGCCGGGCGAGCTGTTGGACTTCTTCGGCCAGGTCCAGCGCCATATTCAGATGGGCCTCGTCGCCGAGGGCGTTGTAGAGGATGATCCAGACCAGCTTCAGGCTGGCCAGCCCGCGATCCTGAACCGGTTCGCCGATGGCGCGGATGCGTTCGAGGCTGGCGAGCGCCTCGGTGTACTGGTACTGCTCGCTCTGGATTTGGGCGATGTGGAACAGCGGGTACACTTCGTCGCGGGAGCCGATCAGGATGCGGCGACATTCTTCCAGCAGCGCCAGGCCACCCTGGTAATCGCCCAGGTAGATGCCCTGAATCCGTCCACACGCTTGTAGAGCCTTGCTCTCGTTGGGGCGGTGGCCGATCTCGCGGCTGATGTTGAGCCGCTCTTGTTGGTATTCTGTCAGCAGGCGGTAATAGTCGCCGTTGCGCTCGAATTCCAACCCCAGCAGGTTGAGCAGTGACATCTGGGTGATTTTGTCGTCGAGGCCCTGGCGCATGGCGAGCGCCGCGGCAGCTTCCAGGTACTCCATGCTGAGCGCGGGTTCGTCGCTGAAGGCGAAGACGCCGCCCATGCCGATGAGCAGCCGCGCCTCGTAGTGTTCATCCTGCAACTGGCGGGCAAGTTCGAGCGCGCGCTCGGCCAGCGGCTGCCACGTTGGATCGCTCAAGGCCAGGCGGTGGTTGACAATGGCGATGAGGCTTTCCATTTCGCGCCGCCGATCGTCCAACTGTTGCGCCAGCTCCAGGGCCTTCTGCGCCATAGGGATGCCGGCCTCGATCTCTTCCTTGCACTGGTAGTCGGCCACGCCCGGTTGTTGGAGCAACGCATCAATGGTGAACGTGGGATCGTCGGCTAACTGCTCCGCCAGGGGCAGCAGCGCCTTCGCATCTTCCCACATGGCCTCGAATTGTCCCATAAGGTAGAAGACGGCGCGCCGTTCGTTGAGCACGCGGAAGCGCTGCGCGCGTAGGGCGCGGCATCGAGCCTCGTCGTCTGCTTCGCGCTCCAGCGCGTCGAGGATTTCGAGGGCGCGGGTGTACTGCTTGCCTGCTTCGGCATTGGCGTAGATGTGCTTGGCGTGCTCGGCCCCTTTGAGGACGTAATCCAGTTCCTTTTCCGGCAGGCCGGCGCGTTGAAAGTGGTAAGCCAGCGCCCCATAGAACTGCGGAGAAGGTTGGGGCGCATCCGCCCTGCAACAGTAGCTTTCGATGTACTCGGCAATGCGCAAGTGATAGCTGGCGCGTTGACTGCTGAGGAGGCGTTCGTAGGCGGCGTCACGGATTAACGATGAGCGGAAAACGTACTCGATGCCCAATTCCGTCGTGCGCCCTCGCTCACGGATCAATTGCGCGCGTTGCAGTGCGGTGAGATGAGCCTTGACGCGCGCGGGATGGGCTGCCAGCACTTCGACGATTTTCGACCAGAACACGGTGCCGACCACGGAGGCGATTTGCAGGACGTGCTGCTCTTCCGGCGTGAGCCGGTCGATGCTGGCCAGCAGCAGGTTCTGCAAGCTGTCGGGCAGGGTGAGAGAGGTGACGGCCTGCGTGGTGCGCCAGTGCCCATCCTCGGGGTCGCGGGTTAAAATTCCATCGAAGATCAGCGCGCGCACCAATTCCTGGATGTAGTACGGGTTGCCCTCGGCCTTGCTGATGATGAGGTCTTGGGTAGCTTGGGGGAGCACGTCCGGGCCGATCAATTTGGCGATCATCTCCCGGCTTTGTTCGGCGTCCAGCGGGGCCAGGTTGAGGGTGGTCAGACGGTGCGGGTACTCGGTTTCGATGTAATGGCGGAATTCCCATATTTGCGAGGTCCGATCTGGACGGAAGACGAACAGCCACAGCAGGTCGGTGTAATCGCACAGCGGCAGGCAGTATTTGAGCAAGTCCAGCGAGGTGGCGTCCACCCAGTGCATATCGCTGAAGGTGAGCACGACCGGTCCTTGATGGGTGAGCGCCTCGACCCAACTGCGCAGCGTGAGGAAGAACTGCTGGCGCAGGCTGTCGGCGTCGAGGCGTCTGATGCGCTCGGCGTGCTCCGCCTCCAGCGGCAGCGACAGCAGCGTTGCCAGGTCGGGATAATACTCGTCGGCCTGCTCGCCCCAGAGGATTTCGGCTTGCTGGTGGAGGCGATCGCGCGTTTGCTCGTGCGGTTCGTCCGGGCGGATGCCGAGCCAGTTGCGCAGCATGTCTTGCCACACCGCGTAAGGTTGCGATTGGGTATAGGAGCGGCAGCGTCCACGCAGCCAGATCACGCCAATCTCTGTATTGGTCGCCGTCGAGCTTGCGCCTTTGTCGCGCGCCTCGGCCAGGAGGGCGTTCTGCCGGGCGAAGTACTGCCGCACCTCGTTGGTGAGCAGCGATTTGCCCATCCCCTGTTCGCCGGTGATGATGACGATGCCGCCGATACCATCGTTCAGGTCTTCGATGCAGGCTTTGAGGCTTTCCACCTCCGCATCGCGCCCGATGAGTGGGCTGGCCAAGTCGTAGGCCGCGGGCCTTTCGGGGTTGGCGTAAGGCGCCAGCGGGCGGTAGACGGCGATGGGGGCGCTCACGCCCTTGACTTTGATCTCGCCAAGGGGCAGCCACTCGAACTGCGTGGCCGTGAGGCGATAGGTGTTCTCGCTCACCAGCACGGTGCCGGGTTCGGCGGCGGTCTCCATACGGGCGGCGAGCGCGATGGCCTCACCCATGGCCGTCTCCTCCCGGTACTGGCGATCGTTGCCCACGCTGGTGACGATGACCTCGCCCGTGTTGACGCCCACGCGTAGCGCCAGGCTGATCCCTTCGCGTTTCTCCAGGTCGGCGGCAAAGGGTTTGAGGGCTTCCTGCATAGCCAGGGCCGCCAGCACTGCGCGTTCGGGATCGTCCTCGTGTGCCGTGGTTGTGCCGAAGAAGGCCACCAGGCCGTCGCCTCGGAATTGATCGACCTTGCCGCCGAAGCGGTAAACCTCCGTTTCCAGGATTTGGAGGACGCGGTTCATCATCTTGACCCAGGCTTCGGTGCCCACCTGTTCCATCAGGTCGGTGGAGCCTTTCACGTCGGCGAGGATGATCGTCGCCAGGCGGCGCTCCCCTTCGAGTGGCGCGAGATCGCCGGGTTGCGGCGCATTTGCCAATGTACTGTCTGGCGCACGTTCTATCGTGCGTTCCGGGACAAGTTCTTGTGGACGCAGGGGGAGGCTGGACGTGACATCAGCATCGAGAGGACTGCCGCACTCGCTGCAAAAACGATAGGCGCGTGGATTCGCCGTCCCGCAAGCCGGGCAGAGCATGCGGAGACGAGTACCGCACATCCCGCAGAATTTCGCCCGCGGGCGTGCCTTGAAGCCGCACTCAGGGCACTTCATGAATCACGAATTACGAATCATGAATCACGAATCATGATTCATGATTCATGATTTAGTAGTACGCATCCAGGGCCATGCGGAAGCGTCTGGCAAGCTCGACCATGATGTCCACGGCCATTTCGCCATCCCGCTTGAGCACGCCGAGGAAGTTCTCGCGGGGGAGGATCAGACATTCCGTGGGTTCGGTGGCGATGACCGACGCGGTGCGCGGGCCGTTGTCCAACAAGGCCAGTTCACCGAAGAAGTCGCCCGGCCCAAAGCGGTTGACCACCGTCTTGCTGCCATCCGCTTTTTCGCGCACGGCCTCCGCCTTGCCAGAGGCGATGACGAAGAAGCCATAGCCATCCCGTCCCTGCGGCACAATGACCTCACCCGGCGCACAGGTGCGCTCGATGAACAGCCGTCCCAGGTCTTGCAGTTGGCGCTTTTTCAGATTTTCAAATAGGGGTACTTTGCTCAGAATCTCAATTGCTCGTTCCAGGTCTGCCATGATGATTTCCTCCTCAAAAGTTGCCGGTTTCACATTGAAAGTTGGATGGTAAGAACTCCGATTAACGGCTATTATAACCCAACGGTGGGGCGATGCAACCGCAGGGGCGTAGGGGTGCATTTCAGAATGGGGGCGACTTTTCTTAAATTGCACCGCAGAGCACGCAGCGTCCGCAGAGTTGCCAGAAATTTCTCCGCGTTCTCTGCGAACTCTGCGGTTAAATCAGACGTTTATCTGGCTTTTGCCCCCGAATTGAAATGCACCCGGCGTAGGGGGCAGGGTCTTCTCATTCTTGCTCTCTTTTCATTCTTGCTCTCTTCTCATTCTTGCTCCGAGGGGAACGCCAGTTCCCCGTTTTAAGCGCATAAGACGCGGATCTGGCGATCCGCTCGAAGCAAAAATAGGGAACTGCGACGCGAATGATAAAGCCCTGCGTAGGGGGAGCATTTCAGAATGAGGGCGACTGATCAAACTGGCGTCCGGGAGAGGCTCAGGCCAGTCTCCAGACCGCGCCTGCGTCTCGCCTGATAGAGCGCGGTCGGAGACCGGCCACAGCGAGCGAAGAGGTGTTGACGGCGCTTCAACCCGATACGGGAATCGCTTCACAAGCGGGGCGGTGCGCTTTGCAAAGCGCGCCGCCCCTGTGTTTTTGGTGGCCGGTCAGTCCGCGAGATCGCTTATTCGGCAAGCCGCTGCTTCACGTCCGCCGCGAAATCTTCATAGCGCCGCAGCGCCGTGACATCAACGTGCATGTGGTGGCCATGCTCCTTCATAATCGGCAGATCAAGCAAGATTTGATCGAGGGTATCGAGGCTGTCCACGTTCACCACGGCCACGATGCGCCGCATCCCGACGCATTTCCACAGGTCCACCACCACGCCGGCCTGCTTCGCGCCGAGCGCGGCATCGGCCTCGCGCGCCCAGATGGCGAACAAGTCCTTCTGGGACATCGTTTCGGGATATTCGACATGGAAATCGAGCAAAAACAACATGGCATTTTCTCCTTTCGTTGTGTTAGATTGATGGCCGGCAAACGAGTTGGCGCTTTATTGGTAATGTTTAGCTTATAAGCCCCTCCTTCCAGTTATGAAGTGATTCGCCTTGCAGTTCGGCGAGGTTGCGGCGGATGTCGCGCAGTTCGGCTTCGATTTCGCTGCCTCCATTTGGCTTGTGTAGCTGAAAGGGTACGGTACGCTCAGTATACTGCGAAATGGCCGGTTTGCATAGCCGGAGTGCGCTATGGGACGGTATAAAAAGCGACCTGGCAGGTTAGCCGGACCTGCCAGGTCTTGGTGAGGAGGAGTCTACACTACTGTGTAGCTTTTCTAAAGATGAGCGGGAGAATGATCCGGTAGAGCGTTTGGCGTGTGGCGCTGTTGTTGCTCAT
>JAIOAS010000021.1 GCA_019873725.1 Chloroflexota bacterium
CACGCAGCGCGAGACCAAGACGGGCAACCTGCGCGAAACGCTGGACATCATCATCAGCGACGAGAAGGGCACGCGCCCCTACGAAAACTTCTCCGGCGGGGAACAATTCCGTGTCAACTTCGCCATCCGCGTGGCGCTCTCGCGGATGCTGGCGCAGCGCGCGGGGGTGCGCCTGCGTTCCCTCTTCGTGGACGAGGGCTTCGGCTCCCTGGACGCCGAGGGCCGCCAGCGACTCGTGGAAGCCGTTAAAGCCGTGCAACACGAATTCGACCTGATCCTCGTGATTACGCACATTGATGAACTGCGCGAGGCGTTCCCGACGCAGATTCAGGTGACGAAGGGTGAGGGTGGCTCGGTGGTTGAGGTGGTTTAGCGGACAAAAGTTCACTCATCCCAATAAACAAACTGGCCTGGAAATATCATTCCAGGCCAGTCTTTGTGAGAAAGTCCGTGGCATTTACTCCACATTCTCCGTATCATAGATACGAACATGCCCAGGTTCAACGACCCACAATTGCCCAGAGACCGCCGTTTGCGCCACCATTGTCAGGGTCTGCTCAACCAGGTCTTCAAGAAGCGTCAGGCTAGGATTGCGGGGGACTCGTATAACAACAATGCCTCCACTCTTTCCCGGTGGAAAACGCAGTGGATTGGCAAAGTCCAAATCGAATGTCACCAGACAACGCTTTTCAGCACAACACACGCGGTAAAGTTGTTCATCCGACGCTCCCTGGAGCAATTCATGGCGCACGGTGTGAACGTCATGCCCGGCTTCGACGAAAAGTCGCTGGGTTCGCGTTCCAAAGTTCTCATCCAGCTTAAAACGCACGCGCAACCTCGCCGGGCAATTCGACGTACCGCTCCCGAGACATCATTGCGCCATACGCAACGGCCGCGCGAACATCCTCCTCGGTCAGTTGTGGGTATTCTTCCAATACCTCCTCAATGCTCATGCCTGAAGCAAGAAAGTCAAGTAAAAGCGCAACCCACAAGCGTGTGCCACGAATGCACGGCTTACCGAAACAAACATTGGGATCAATTGAAATTCGTTCTAGCAACTTGTGCATACGATCCTCCACACAAACTGCGTATCTTTTATGGCTACCACGAATAGCAACTAAACACAAGACTCCCCCTTGAATACCGCCACCGTATCTCCCGTCAGTTCCACCCCCCCCATTCTCCGCCACAATAGCGTGAGTAGCGTGTGCGCCGATCCGGTATAATGCCAGGTCGTTTGTAATTGAGGTTGAAGCGAATTGGAGAAAGAAGCTCTGATGACTTTATCGATACTCTGCGGTAAATCAAGCAGCACAAAATAGTGAGCGGGGTAAAGATAATCCTCACCGCTTTCATCAATAATCCGTACATCTCCATCGGCAGCCGCATCCTCATCAGCCACCACACGATAGAGCTTGTGCCGCTCTAGGGATGCGGGATATCCTTTGTTGTCGATGCAAATAGCAAACACGGTGATAAACCTATAGTCTTTCTTCAAACGCGCGAGGTCCCGAATTGTGTTGCCGGTAGCAATGACCTCAATGTCGGTTATCTCGCCAATGATTTCAAAAGGCATGTAAACTGCTCCCGCATACAACTATGGCCTGGCGCTTCGAGTCGTTTCTCCCATTTTGCGCCATATCAACGCCTTTGTCAAGCGATTTACACGCACAATTCCCCTTTGAACACCACCACCGCATCTCCCCTCAGTTCCACCCGCCCATTTTCCGCCAACCGCACGCCGATCTCGCCGCCGCGCGCGGATGCCTGGTAGGCCAGCATCGCCGTCTTGCCCAAGCGTGCGGCCCAATACGGCGTGAGTAGCGTGTGCGCCGATCCGGTGACGGGGTCTTCGTTGATGCCCACTTTCGGCGCGAAGAAGCGCGAGACGAAGTCGTAGGGTGGCTCGCCTACCGCCGTGACCATCACACCGCGATAGGTAGCCAGATCCTCAGACGCCAGCAGTGCCGCAAAGTCCGGGCGCAGATCGCGCACCTGCTGCGCGTCGGCAAGATGAATGAGCAGGTCGTGCGCGCGTGTTCCATACGTGGCAGCCTGCGCTGACGCCACACCGAGCGCCTTGAGCGCCCCGGCGGGCGGCTCGCACGGGACGGGCGTATCCGCCGGGAAATCGAGGGTGATCGTCTCACACGCCGCCGGCCCCGCCGTGACGCGCCGGGCGATGAGGTCGCCGCTGAGCGTCTCGAAGATCACGGACGTCGCCTGCACGCCCACCACGCCGAAAAGCACCGCCGCCGTCGCCAGCGTCGCATGCCCGCAGAGGCGCACCTCCACCTTGGGCGTAAACCAACGCAACGAGAAACGCGCCGCCTCACGCCAGGGCGTATCCTCCACCGGCATCACGAACGCCGTTTCGGAAAGGTTCATCTCGGCGGCAATCACCTGCATCAGCGCATCATCGAGAGCGTGCGGCAGCAAGCATACCGCCGCCGGATTGCCCTTGAAGGGCAAGCGGGTAAACGCATCGACAACCCAATACCGTACACCTCCATCTGAGCCTGGACTTATCTGCATACTCACCTCAGCATTGAAATATCACGGGTAACCCACTGAACAGCTTCCAGAAGCGTCGCCGCAACGTGGTCTGGTTGCCGGTGCTGCTGTGCCAAAGCCTTGTAAGTTTCCTCTCCAAATCCGGTACGCACTAAAACCGTGCGACAACCGACAGCATAACCGGCATCGAGATCGGATTGCTTATCCCCAATGATATAGGAATGTGATAAATCAAGGTTGAAATCCTCAGCCGCTTGCAGCAGCAATCCTGGCTGTGGTTTGCGGCACATACACGGCGGCTCACAATCTGGCGCATGGGGACAATAATACAGCGCATCATAGTAAGCGCCACAGGCCTGTAACGTTTGCCAGAGCGCCGCGTTGACCGCATCAAATTCGGCCTTGCTCATCAAACCACGCCCCAGCGCAGATTGGTTGGTAACGATGATGACCGGGAGATTCAAAACATTCAGCAGTCTTAATGCCTCGCAAACGGTGGGTAACAGCGTCACTGCTTCTGGGTCGCGGAGGTAGCCATGTTCTTCGTTGATAGTACCATCGCGGTCAAGGAAGACAGCAGAACGCAAACCCGCACTGCGGGTAATTCCAGGACCAAACACATTCGAAGATATATGACGCGCTTGAGGAGGAAAGCACAATACATTATCTGCACCGGCATGTTCGAGAAAATATTCAGGTTTCAACTCTTGCTTTTGCATAATTTTTATGATACCATATAACTGTTGTTGTTGCACTTCAAATTACTGGGCGAGACGAGTGGTATGTTAGTGGGAGAACGTTTATGGGAACTCGGCTCTTTAGTGCAGATGGTATCCGCGGTATTGTTGACAAACACCCCTTAAGACGTGATGACGTCGAACGCCTTGGCCGGGTTTTGGCGGTCTGGCTGCGCCAATGTGCCCCTAGCCCCACTTTTTTGCTCGGCGCGGATACCCGCGAATCCTGCCGACGATTGAAAGCTTCACTTGCTGACGGATTGGCCCGCGGGGGTGTAAGGGTTGTGGATGCCGGCACGCTCCCCACCGCAGCAATCTCATACCTCATTATCAGCAAAGGTTTTTTTGCTGGCGGGGCTATGGTCTCTGCCTCACATAACCCGCTTATCGAGAATGGCATCAAAGTATTCGATAATCGCGGCGTCAAGATTGACGACGAGGCCGAATGTCTCATCGAAGCTCTCTTTTTTGGCGATACAGCGCTACCTTATGAAATTCGCCCAGCCAGTTCAATCGAACAACCTGAGTTTAGCCAGCACTATGCGATGGCCCTTGCACGTGAAGCGCAGTATCAAGAGCGACTGCAATCACACGTCGTTATCGATTGCGCCCACGGCGCCGCTTCGCAAGTTGGGCCGGCGGTACTGGAAAAGCTCCACATTCCCTACACCGTACTCAACGCTGATCCTGACGGAACAAATATCAACTACAAAGCCGGTAGTGAATACGTGCGCTTCGCCCCTGGCTCGCTGGCGCAGACATTACAACAACACAATGCTATTCTTGGTGTTGCTTTTGACGGTGATGCCGACCGGGCCGTGTTTGTTGACCGCCAGGGCCGTTTTTACGATGGCGATATGGTGCTGGCGATGTTGTCGGTCAAACTTCAGGCCGAACAACGGTTACACAAAGAGACGGTGGTCATCACGCCGATGAGCAATTCGGGTTTGGCGCATTATCTACAGCAACGCCGTATTGCCACCCGCGAAGTCCAGAACGGTGATAAATACATCACCCAAGCCCTGCTCAACGATGATTTGACATTGGGCGGCGAAGAGATCGGACACGTCATCGCCCATACGGATCATTTCCATGTGACCGGAGACGGGTTGCGCACGGCCCTGCTGGTCTTTGCCATGTTGGCAGAGTCAGCGGGCGCTACGTTGCAGGACCTGGCGCCGGGGATGCGCAAATGGCCGCAGGTGAAGGCGACCGTATGGATCGGACGTGACGCACAGTTACCACCACCGGTAAACATTCCGGGCTTATTATCGCTTTTGAGCAAAACCTGCGAAGTGATCCCCGATTTGACCAAACTCGTTTGCCGCCCGGCCAGCACCGAACCGGTCTATCGTGTGGTGATGGAAGCACGCACGACGTCCACTGCAGTGTTGGCGCAGCATACCCACACCATTTGCAGATACATCCAGCAGTATTTCGGACGGGTTGGTTCACCCATTCGGATTCTGGATTGCACCTCTGGCGGATGCATAAATGAGACGGCGTTCTGAGAACGCCGTCTCGTTTGCTCTTACAATTCAAACAAGCCAAACACATCCCGGAAGAGGTCACGCATCAATTCCGGAGATAATTTGTATTCTTCAGCTTGCCGTGACATGTAGTCTCGAATATCGCGTACCAACAGCGAATCGCATTTCTCAAAACGTTTGTAGATGCGCGCAAAAGTCAGGCTGCGCACAAAGGCTTCTGTGGCGTAATGGTTGAAGTACGATACGGCCAATAGATAATGGCGCGCCGTCTCCAGCCAGGCTTCGTGTGTGGGTTGGGCGCGTTCCAGCTCATCATCCGATACTGCGTGACCGACCGCCTCCAGTTTCCCTTTCTCATAGACAATAGCTCCTTCAAGTAATTCTACCTGGCCGAGCAATTTATAAAAGACATCCACACATTCTTCCGCCGGGATCTTTTCCAGGCCACGTCCTGGTTGAATCACATATTGCTCAGGTATCTTCGCGCGAATGTCTTTCAAGTAGTTCTCGGCCTCACCGTAGTTTCTGGCCCGGGTCAACAAGACAGTCAGATCTTGCATTGAATCCAGTTCGTCAATCAAGTAGTTATGTTTGCGCGCCAACTCGATGGCCTGTCTGAAATACGTGCGCCCCTGAATGAACGCCATATCCTGCTCATTTTTCGAAGCCTTGCTGTGGCGTAAAAGCAAGTAGCGGGAGCGGTGACAGCAGGCCATTTCATTCAACACTTGCACCCCGCGAATGGGTTCATCAACATCAGAGAAGTAACGCATAGCCTCTCCAAAGTCGGTTTCGGCTGATTCGGCATATTTGAGCGCATCTTGTATGGCGATGTTCAATTCCTCATACATTTCTGCCATGTTGCGATAAATCATCCCTCGGGTAAGCAGCCCCAAACCGATTCCCCGCTTGACTTGAGTGCGCCGGAAGTGGATCAAAGCGTCGTTTACCGTCTTCAAAGCCTGTTCAACGCGCCCAAAACGATTTAACGCTAACGCCAGAGAGTTATTGCTCAGAGCCACGCGGTATGTCAATTCCAGGGCTTTGCGTATCTCAAGCCCTTTCTTGATCAATTGAATGGCTTGAAATTCACTGCCTACGACAGCATATACCCGGCCCATGTTATCATTGGTGTTCGCCAATTCTTCTTCCAGGCTCTTGATCTGCAAACCGGCTATGCGGAAAAGACGAACCGCTTGCTGAAAGTCCTGCAACGCCAGGTGATATTGTCCTTTGTACATCCAGCGCGTATAACCGAGGTTATTATAGGTACGTCCAAGCGTCAGGCTTAACCGCCAACGCTCGAAATCAGATAATTTTGCCCAGGTTTCTTCTGAAGCTACATCTGGATAGAGCGCCCTGATAAGCTCAATCACACGATCATATAACTTCATGGCCCCGTCAATTTGATAGGCATACATTGTCGCCTGACCGTACCAGAGCAAAAACTCGGCAAAGGCCAGCCAGTAGCGGCGACGATCGCATTCAAACAGATTTTCTGCCCACGGCAATTCATCTGCGCCGATTTTCACAGCCAGGTTTGTTTTGCCGCGGATCATATAGCGCTTCATCCACAAAATAGCGCTGTCCAGACGAAAATTGTCAAAAATCTCCGGCATGAGTACCGCAACATTGTCACAATCAATGCGGCTACTCAGCGATTGTCCGGGATCTGCCGAGGAATCAGGCGACGCGCTGACGCGGAACAACCCCATAGCATCACGGAGCCGCATATCCAGGCCTGTATGCGCACTGCGGATCGCCTGATCTGCCTGTTGCAGGTACCACTGATAACCCGCAACCGGATCGGCGCGCATCCGGTAGAAGAGTGAATCCACTAACAGGTCATTATCCTTTGGTGATTTCTCGATCTGAGCGTTGTACCAGTTCAAAATCTTTTGACTGACGTCCTTCACTTCTCCTGGGGTCAGCCAGACTTCATCACACAACGCATACATCGCGTCGTGCAAGAAGTAAGTGCGGCGCGGGATGCGCGTCTCCTGTTCAGGCACGCTCACCGAAATATTCCGCATTTTGACGAAGGGAAGCGTTTCCATTTGTTCTAATTCTGCGAGTAATGTCGGCGCATGGGACGGCTCCAAGACCTGTAGCAGTTCTGCAAAAAGCCCGCTGCGGGCCACGGTCAGGTATCGCAACAACGTTTGGCGCTCTGACTTGTTGAAGGCATCCATATAAGCCTTCAGCAAAGCCTTTTCCACTTCCCGCAGGTCATGGTGCTCTTCCAATGCTTGACGGACAAAACGGGGGTTTTGCGACTCTACCAGGCTCAACAGCGCCAGATCAAGCAACAGGGGATTTCCGGCGGTACGTTCCAGCAATAAGGTCTTCAGGTCCTCATCCAAAAACCGCGCCGCCTGAGGATAACGTTGCGCACGGTCAGCAAAAAAGTCCTGCGCTTCGTCGTCATCCAGCGCCCCCAGGTTGAGCAATTCCGGGGCCGGACGACCGGCTTTTTCAAGCGCCGCGCATAGTTTTTGATAGAAGTGACTTGTTTGCCGTCCCAACAAGAGCACCGCACCCTTTTCCAGTTGGGTGATTTGAAAGATGAGCCAGTCTATGACCGAAGCTGTATCACCTTCCGGATACGCTTGTTGTAGCGGGTCCAAGGCACTCTCAAGCCTCTCAATGGTATCAAAGGCCATCACGAGCAAATGCTGAGCCGCGGCTGCCTTTAGCCCTTCGGCAAAGGCGACCTCTACTTTATGACGCTGTTCCTCAAGAGAAGAGCCGACAATGCCGCCTTTGAACCAGATATCATACATGCTTCGCGCTTCCCGGTAAGCGTCGAACTCGAAACCAGTTTGAGAAAACGCTTCCATCAAACGACGCTCAATGCCCTGGTTGCTGTTCGTGTCGGGATCGTAGATATCGAGTATACCCGACCAGGCCACTTTGCCTTGCCGCGCCGGTTCATAGCCGGTAGGACTGCCCAGGCGGACGCCGATATCACGGGCCAGGTAAGTTTTTCCAACGCCGGCCGGCGCCTGCACAAGGTAGATGATGGGCGCATTATTGGCGGTAATAATCCGCGCATAGACTTCATCGGCCACTTTACGCGAAATCCAGGGATGCTTTTGCGCAATCATTGTGCTACCTCCATAGTGTGTTGTGCTTGGGTTAACAATTGTGTGATTTCGGCAACGACCTCGATGCCCAATAAAACTTCTAATTCTTCGCGCAGCGCGATGTCTCCAGCGCCATTTTCCCAGGCTCTTAACACTGCCTTCCAATCGGCGCCGTCCCACCCCGGAATATGATCCTCTACCCAACGCTTACAGAATTCTCCAACATCGGTACCGGCTTGGGTGGACTGAACACAGGCGGTATGATAAAGTGCACTGACCAGGGTGCGATGCAGATACCCGGCGTAACGCGCCTCACTCTGGTAATAGTCCGTAGCCGCTTTGTGTATTTCCTTGAAACGCTCTGGGTAAAGAACCTGAAAACTGCGCGCCAACAAACGTCGCACGGTAGAGTTCATCATGCAATAAGCGCCTACATTCATATTCCAGGCTGCCAGTCCTGCCGCTAACAAACTGCGGATATGGTCAATATAGGCCGCATAGAGGCTCTCTTCTGTTTCTTGCCCCGCCAGCGGCAAAACCTTGCGCAACACAGCGACATCAAACGCGGGTAACAAGGCTGTGGCAGCCGCCAACTCACGTTCTGCCGGAGAGAAATCGGCCAGGAAATAATCGGTTATCCGTTGCGCCAATATCTTTACTGAAAGGTGTGGCTCCTGTTGTAACCAGGAAAGAACTTGTGGATACCCCAAACTCAGCTCAAAAAGCCTCTGCGCATCGAGCGACCATAGTTCTGCGAGTTGTATAACCTCCTGTTGGTTTAGCGCGCGAATAAGGTGGGATTCTCGACAAATGCGCACATCGTATTCGCCCCACGGAAGGAGAGAAAGTTTACCGGTTGTGACGATCAACACATCGTTTCTTTCGAGGAGTGGAAGAATGAGACGCCGTTCAAATTCAAAGAAACTTTCACCATTGCCGATACGTAACAGATGATCTATATTATCCAAAAGAACCACCTTTTTCTGTAGAGGAGATATTTCGAGCGCCTGAAGGATTTCCCGGATAAGGTATTCCATCTCAGAGACAGCAACATCCCATAAACCTATAACTGCAACATCGGGCCTATCGAGGGCTGCCTTAAGCCGATGCAAAAAGGTCGTTTTCCCTCCACCTCGATACGTCCAAAAGTCCAACAGGCGAATTTCTGCCGTTTGCGTTAATCGAGCCAGCACGTCTAGACAGAGTTTAATCAACTCTCCCCATACTTCTATGTTCTGTTTTTCACTCATAATGACCTCCTCCTGATGTGATCCTCGGTTATGCTTATTCAGGTTTCTGTAGGCGGTATCCCTGTCCGCGAACTGTCTTTATCCATTGAGGATCACCTCCTTGCCTCTGAAGTTCTTTTTTCAGGCGGCGCATCGCCTCTGTCAAGGCCGCTTCGGTCACACCTTCCGGCCGCTCATCGGGCCAACCTGCCTGTCTCAATTCTGCCTTCGAGCACCCTCTTTCGCCGGCCAGGATGAGAGAACGCAGCAGGGCAGTGGACGTTTTGGGCAGGGTGATTTCGTTGCCCTGAAAGTAGATGCGCTCCCCGCGCAGGGTAAACCCTTCGCTCTGTGTCGGTGAACCGAATAACTGATTCCGTCCGTAAGCCCACCAATCCGTTTTTACTCGTTCCCAGGTCGCCGGTTGGATGAAACGTGGTGGGTTTTCTGTCTGACAGTGCAATTGAAACAACTGATTTGCTAACCAGATTGCTGCACGAGGACTTCCCTCGGCCAATTTAGCCAGCTCTTGATCAATGGCAGCACGGAAATTGCCTAAGGGTTCGCACAACTGGCCCAAGGAAGTGTATGGATTCAATGCAGACTTCGAAAAAGCGGATAACCTTTGCGCAATCAGTCGCGCCAAATCCTCCTCGGTCCATCGCAAACGAACGACCTGGTAACGATCCAGGCGGAAAATGGTATGCTGCGCTTGCATCAGCGATTCCAGTTCAGCGGGGAGAAAATAACGAAACGCGACCCGTGGCAAAGTCTGCTGACTCAACTGCATCAAGGGCTTCAACAGTTGCATCATCTTTTCTGGCCGCGCTTCGATAAGTTCAACCTCATCAACCTGATCGACCAGGCACAGCAAGTACTCAAAACCCTGACTGATAACCACTTGCGCCAATGCGCTCAACGCTTGACGAGCGTTCATGCCAGAAGTATAGGTAAGCTTTGAGGTTTTGACGCTATCTGGGATCAGGTCCGCGACGACTTTGACATAATGAATGGGCAGCAGGGTTTCCAATGCTTGGTCGGCATAGGCAAGAACGTTATTCAGGGCCTCTGCATCAAGCATAATGCCCAATATGTGATCTTTTTTGAAGGGATAATGGCTCCGCCTTACCATCTGACACAATGCTGTTTTCCCACAACCTCGTTTCGCAAAGATGATCCACCGACTGGCAGTATCGTCACCGCGGATTTGCCTTTCCAGAGGTCGCAACTCCTGTAGTTGAATTTGATAACGTAGCAGGTCTTCATCCTCTTCCGCTATCAGATGCTCGAACGGGTTTCCGATCAAACCAATATTGGCAAACCACGCAATAGCCTCTTTATCTGAGACTGGAGGGACAGAGAGCTTCCCAAAATCCACCAAAATCATATCCCCCAACCCCTCTACGCGCGCCGTCGGCTCCTGGAGGATGCCGCCATGGGTGACATTCCACCGTCGCAAACCATCAAGAGTATGTGTGGTCAAGTCATTGACGGTGATGAAGCCCTTATTGGCCCGATCAGCTTTGCCACTCAAGCCTTCCAGCAGGAAGTAGGTGAACACGCCATGTTCCTTCGCTGCCCATTCCTGAGCTACCTGCTGCGAGGTGCTCGCCGCCAGCAACGCAAAGCCTTCGGCCAACTCATAGGCGTTGCGGATAAATTCCGGGTCCGCCAGGTCGCGCCCGATCTCGACGCCGGTGTGGCAGGCATCGAGCGTCAGTATCCGGCGACGGGCGGGACTGGCACGCAACGCCTGCTCCACCTCGGCAAGTCGCAGGGCCTTTTTCGCCAGGGTGGCCGCACGGCTTTCGCGGGTGAGCAGCACCGGCTGCCCTTCAACCAGTTTGCCGTGACAGGAGAAATGCACCCAGACGAGATCATCCCGCCCGGCAGCTTTGCAGATGCGCGCCAGCTCCGCTTCGACATTATCGCGGGTAGGAAGGAGGTGCTCGTCCGGCGCAGCATCGTGCAGGGCGACGACAGTGTATCCTGCCGCTTCGAGCGTCGCCTGCAACGCCACTACATCATTGACGCAAAATCTCAGGTTGGCAAAGCTGGGATCGACATAGGAGTTCACACCGACGAGCAGCGCCCAACGCTCGCGGATAGGGCCGGTGGGCGGCCAGAATTTTGTAGATTTTTTAGGTGTCCGGGGAGTAGTTTGTTGCTGAGATTCAAAGTCGGCCATGACCTGGAGTAGATGGGCCCGCAATATGTCTTTGAATTCATTCTCAGTAAATTCTTTTACCAACGCCGGGTGTTCTCCATCCGGCGCACACTGCCGAAAAAACTCGATAACTTTTGCGTATTGTAAATGATCTTCGTCCGCCATCTGCCCTGGAGGATCCAGTTTTCGATAGAGCATGATGACCGGTCTTTGGTTTGTGCTTTCCTTGCGTGCGGCAATTGCTGTTTCGATTTCCTCTTCTGTACCTGAGAGATAAGGTCGTCCATCACTAGGGCGCACACTCCCCGGTGGCGTACCGAAACGTTTCCAGAAGATACCTATAAAGATGTCACACTCCCCAATTGGAATTTGTCTCTTGATGACTTCCTGCGGTGATCCTAAATCAGGGTGCGAGTGTTTTTCCCAGGCACGAACCTCAAGCCGGTCACCTTTGCTCATACTCGCATAGATCTGGTTTAGTTCGTCTATTACGTCAAAAGCAATACTACGTTCTTTCTGAACATCTCCAGGTGAAGCAATAAAAACTTTGTAAATCCTGTGAGCTTCCCGGCGCTTTCTGGGCATACCTCTGTCTCCTCCTGCCATCAATAACTCCAACAACTCATACATACTCCGAATCTTCGGATATTCGCTTTGACACTGTCCTTCACGGTCTATCAGTCGGGCTTGCATTCCAACTTCGATAGCCGCTTTGATAAACTTGGCACGATCATCAACAAATAATGCCTGTTTAGGTTTGACTCCGGCGCAATCCAGTGCATATCGATAGATTTCAGGACAGGGCTTAGCGCAGGTATACTCGTAAGATAAAACGACCAGATCAAACCAATGCGTCAACTGTAGCCTATCCATAATTCGCTTCGCGGAGGGGAAAGCGTTTGAGATAACCCCAAGGATTATGCCTCTCTCGCGTAACGCACGTAAGATTTCCTCAACATCGGGGAAACAGACAAATGAGGCAGGATCAGCAGCTCTACAAGATAGCATCTCCACTAACGACGATGAAGGCTCAGAAACTCCTAATCTAGCCAGCACATTTCGATAAAACGCCCGCCAATACTGTAATTCAGTTTCATCATCCTTGACCCATTGAATAGGTTCGCCGTTCCTCTGATACCATTCAGCCATAATGGCTTTGTGAAGGTCATCGGCGCTAACATGCTGTTCACTTGCGGCCGTAATGGCTTGCGCCGAGTCTGCATACACCTCAGGCTTGATTTCGACCAGTGTGTCTCCGAGATCGAAGAAAATCGCACGAGTTATCACAACTCTCCCCCTTGCTCTTTGTCCATGGAAACCGAAAACATAACAGCCATCTCTTTTTGGCTGTGTGCTCCTATTATACGAAAATCACTTTCTACAATGCAAGGGGTCAATCCCACACTTTTCCCACACTTCTCCCACATACCCAGAACTACGTCTTCCCCGCCTCACGCCTGTCCACCAAAATCATATCCCCCACCCCCTCCACGCGCGCCGTCGGCTCCTGGAGGATGCCACCATGGGTGACATTCCACCGTCGCAAACCGTCGAGGGTATGCGTGGTCAAATCGTTGACCGTGATAAAGCCTTTGTGAGTCCGGTCCGCTTTGCCACTCAAGCCTTCCAGCAGGAAGTAGGTGAACACGCCATGTTCCTTCGCTGCCCATTCCTGAGCTACCTGCTGTGAGGTGCTCGCCGCCAGCAACGCAAAGCCTTCGGCCAACTCATAAGCGTTGCGGATAAATTCCGGGTCCGCCAGGTCGCGCCCGATCTCGACGCCGGTATGGCAGGCGTCGAGCGTCAGTATCCGGCGACAGGCGGGGCTGTTGCGTAGCTCGCGCTCGACTTCGGCGAGGGACAGGGCTTTCCGGGCAAGAGTCGGTTCGCGCGTCTCACGGGTGATCAACACCGGCCGAGCTTCAACCAGTTTGCCGTGACAGGAGAAATGCACCCAGACGAGATCATCCCGCCCGGCAGCTTTGCAGATGCGCGCCAGCTCCGCTTCGACATTATCGCGGGTAGGAAGGAGGTGCTCGTCCGGCGCAGCATCGTGCAGGGCGACGACAGTGTATCCTGCCGCTTCGAGCGTCGCCTGCAGCGCCACTACATCATTGACGCAAAATCTCAGGTTGGCAAAGTTGGGATCGACATAGTAGTTCACACCGACGAGCAGTGCCCAACGCTCGCGGATAGGGCCGGTGGGCGGCTGGAACGCCGTGGACGTCAAATCCCCGCGGGCATCCGCAGAAGGCGGTTGTGGCTGTGGCGTAGGGGTAGCCATCATCCCAGTCACCGACAAGAGATCGGCCAGACGTGCCGCAGCATCCGGGTTGCGACGGCAATAATCCAGCAGCAGGTTGATCTTTTCATCGCGCCGCAGGCCCCGACTGAATTTGGCGTATACGTGGGGGAAGTGATCCAGACAGAGTGTGTCTATCTCGACATCGTCGAGTTGCTCAAGGCGTGATCGCAAAGCTGCCGGTGCAGGCTGTTCAATGCGCGGCGTTCCGTGTGCGATCCTGGCTTCCAGCTCAGCGACTTCCCGCCGCTTCTCCTCCAGTTCAAGTTTGAGATGCGCGGGAATTGTCAACGCGGTAAATCCTGCGGCCTGCTCTTCGAGAATTCTCAGCGCACGCCGGGCCATCGTCAATGCGCGAGATAATGTTTCAGTGTCATTCATATTTCACCTCAAAGACAAAAGGGGGCTAACTCAAAGTGTCTTTAACCTTAACAGCACAAACGCATCACCGGATACAGTGAAATCGTGTTTTTCATCACCCCTTCAAAAATAACCACAGAGACACAGAGGGCTCGGAGAGAATTCTAAAAAACATCTGTGTTCTCCGTGTCTCCGTGGTGCAATATTTCGTCTGTGTGGGTGTAACTTGCCGCATGATAACTCCTCCGGCAAACAGACTTGTTCCTGAATAAGGTTTCGGACGCAGATTCACGCGGATTTTCGCAGATTTGTAGAGGATCTGCGAAAATCCGCGTCCAGCTTACCGTGTCAGCAGCGCCACATTCTCGATGTGATACGTCTGCGGGAACAAATCCACCGGCTGGACCCATTCCAGGGTATAGCCGTGCTTCACCAGCCGCCGGGCGTCGCGCGCCAGCGTCGCCGGATCGCACGAGACGTAGACGATGCGTTTGGGCGCGTGCGCTGCCAGCGCATCCAGCGCCGCCGGTTCCAGGCCGGTGCGCGGTGGATCAACGACGGCTGCGTCCAGCTTATGTTCCACGGTCGGCAGCAATGCCTCCACCGTTCCTTGCAGAATCGTCACGTTGTCTGCCCCCGCCAGGTTGTGCCGCGCGTCCGCGACCGCCGCCGGATGCGATTCGATGCCGGTCACCTGGCCGGCTTCCTCACTCAGGAACGCGGTGAACAGCCCCACCCCGCAGTAGGCATCCAGCACTTTCTGATACCCGCGCGGCTCCAACGCCTCCATCACCAGATCGACCAACTGCGCGGCCTGTGGCGTGTTGACCTGATAGAAGCTCGTCGCCGAGATGCGGAACTCACGCTCGCCAACGCTCTCCATGATGTAATCCAGCCCGATGAGCGGCGCAATAGCATCGTCGTGCCGCACCTGCACCACCGATAGCGGGAAGTCCACCTCTAACGCGGGCGGCTCCTCCTCCTGCGCTTGCAAGACCACCATCAGATCACCGGTCGCGGTGCCGGCGCGCAGCTCCATCCATTCCAGTTCGGGATAGGCCATGTCTAACGATTGCCACAGGTTACTCAGGAGTGGATGCAGGATGAGGCAATCATCGATCGGGTAGACAGCGTGGCTGTGAGCGGAGAGAAATCCCAGGCGACCCTCGGCGTCGGCGTGAAAGCGCACGTGGTTGCGGTATTCCCAGCCGGTCGGATCGGGGATCGGTTCGAGGATCGGCGGTTCATCGAATTTTCCGACGCGCCGAAACTGATCCATCACCACCAGGCCCTTGATGCGCGCCTGCACCCCATAATCGATGTGTTGCCACTGACAGCCACCGCAGGCAGCGGGGCCGAAGTACGGGCACGGCGGTGCAACGCGGGCCGGTGAAGGCTCAAGGACTTCGAGCAGGCGCGCATGCGCATAACGCCCGTGGTCGTCGACGATTTCAACTCGCACCCGCTCACCGGGAATAGCATAGGGGACAAAGATCGCGCGTCCTGCATGGCGTCCAATGGCTTCCCCGCCGTGGGCCATCGCATCTAACTTGAGCGTGATTGTGTCAGGCATCATAGGCTCCTGGAAATTGGAAATGAGAAATGAGAAATGAGATGCCCAGATTATACCAGTAGCCTCGGAAGTTATAAAACGCCCATCCTGCATCTTGCCCCCTGCATCTTGCCCCTGTATCTTGCCCCCTGCATCTTGCCCCGTCCCGATACCTTGCTAAAAACACCGTCTATGGTATACTCTCCATCACTATTGACAACTGGCCGAAACGAAAACGCAAAACGCTCGGTTGGTTCTCGAATTTAAGGAGTATACAGGCGTGTTAGATAAAGAAGAAAAGCAGGAGATCATCAAGGAATATGCCTTGAAGGCAGACGACACCGGTTCACCGGAAGTGCAGATTGCGCTGCTCACGCACCGCATCAACGACCTGACCGACCATCTGCGAGTCCACAAACACGACGAAAGTTCGCGCCGGGGGCTGCTAAAGATGGTGGGGCAACGTCGTCGCCAACTGGCCTATCTACAAAAAGTGGACCTTGAGCGCTACCGGAATCTCATCCAACGACTTGGTCTGCGCAAATAACGTAGCGGTTCACAGCTTAATCATGTCAAACGAGTAGATGCCCCCATCTACTCGTTTGTCTGTATCACGAATTTATCAATCCGGCTTATCCCGGCGGCTGCACGTGGAAGGTGGGAATTGGGGTTTGGGGTGCAACACCACATCGAGGTGCACAACAGCCCCCAGTTTCTGACCTTCGATGCCCCGCTCTGGGAAGTGTCGGAGTCACAGAAATTAGGAGGACAATGTGTTAGAAGAACGTACATTTACGACGAAGCTGGGTGAGCACACCATCACCCTATCCACCGGAAAACTCGCGCGCCTTGCGGGGGGCGCGGTGGTCGCCCAGAGCGGCGATACGGTGTTGTTGGCAACGGCCACGATGACTCGCACCCCGCGTGAAGGCATCGACTTTTTCCCGCTAAGTGTGGATTTCGAGGAACGGCTCTACGCCGTCGGACGCATCCCCGGTTCATTCTTCCGCCGCGAAGGCAAACCCTCTGAGCAGGCGACCTTGACCAGCCGTTTGATCGATCGACCGCTGCGCCCGCTGTTCCCCAAAGATATGCACAACGATGTGCAGGTCATCGTCACCTCCCTCTCCCAGGGTGAGGAGCATTACGCCGACATTCTGGGCATCACCGCGGCTTCCGCGGCGCTGATGATTTCCGATATCCCGTTCGATGGGCCGGTGGCAGGCGTGCGCATCGGCTACATCGATGGACAACTGGTGGTGAATCCCACCATCTCTCAGATGAAGAACAGCGCCCTGGACCTGCGTGTCGCCGGCAGCGCCGACGCCATCATTATGGTCGAAGCCGGCGCCAACGAAATCGAAGAAGAGTTGATGGTGGAGGCTATGCAATTGGCCCACCAATCCATACAGGATGTCATCGCCGTCCAGAACGAGATGCGCGCCGCCGTCGGCAAGCCCAAGAGCGATTACCCATCGTTCACCCTGCCGGAAGCCCTCAAGGCCCGCGTCGCCGAGCTTGCCACCGTGGACATTCAGAACCTGCTGGCAACCTCACCCTTGAAGGGCGAGCGCATCGAGGCTGTCGATGCACTGCGCGATGGGGTCAAGGCGCAACTGGCCGAAGAGGCCGAGGCCGAGGGTTGGACGGCTGTGCAAATCGCCGAAGCGTTCGACGACGTGCTCAGGACCGTCGTCCGCCGCCGCATCCTGGATGAAAACATCCGCCCCGATGGACGCGACCAGCGCACCATCCGCCCGCTGGACGCCGAAGTGCACCTGGTGCCGCGTCCACACGGCAGCGGCCTGTTCACCCGCGGTGAGACGCAAGTGCTCAGCCTGGTGACACTAGGGATGCCCAACGAGGAGCAGGAGATCGACGATCTCTTCCCCGAAGATACCAAAAGCTACATCCACCACTACAACTTCCCGCCCTTCTCCACCGGTGAGGCGTACCCACTGCGCGGACCGCGCCGCCGCGAGATCGGCCATGGCGCACTCGCCGAGCGCGCGCTCGTGCCGGTGCTGCCACCCAAAGACAAGTTCCCCTACACTATCCGCGTGGTCAGCGAAGTGCTGGCCTCCAACGGCAGCACCTCGATGGCTTCCACATGCGGCAGCACGCTGGCGCTGATGGACGCCGGTGTGCCCATCAAAGCCCCCGTCGGCGGCATTGCGATGGGCCTCGTGAGCGACGGCGAGCGTTACCGCGTCCTCACCGACATCCAGGGAATGGAAGATCACCTGGGCGATATGGATTTCAAAGTGACCGGAACGCGCAAGGGCATCACGGCCCTGCAGATGGACATCAAGATCAAGGGTGTCACCCGTGAGATTCTCACCGAGGCACTCGCCCAAGCCAAACAAGCGCGCGAACAGATCATCGACGTAATCGAAGCGACGATCCCGGCTCCGCGCGCCGAACTATCCAGTTACGCGCCCAAGATGCTCACCACCAGCATCGACCCTGACAAGATCGGCGCGCTCATCGGCCCCGGCGGCAAGAACATCCGCGCGATTCAGGCGGAATACGGCGTCAAGATCGATGTCGAAGAGGATGGCACCGTCTACATCGGGTCGCCCGGTGGCGAGGGCGCCCAGAAGGCGCTGCAATACATCAATGCGATGATGGAAACGCCCGAAGCGGGGAAGATTTACAGGGGTAAGGTTGTGCGCGTGGCTGACTTTGGCGCCTTCGTGGAAATTCTGCCGGGCATCGATGGAATGGTCCACATCTCTCAATTGTCGGATACGCGTGTCAATCAAGTCACAGATGCGGTGAATGTGGGTGACGAGGTGTTGGTGATGCTCACCGACATCGGCGCCGAAGGCAAGCTCCGGCTGTCACGCCGCGCGGTGCTGGAGGGCTGGACGCTGGAAGAAGCGCGGGCCCAGGACGCGCCACGCTCCAATGCCAGTGGGCGCCGTGATAGTGCGGGCCGCGAAGGCGGGGGCCGTGAGGGCGGACGCCGCGATGGAGGCCGCCGCGATAACGAGCGCCGCCGCTAAGCAGATCGGGGTCATGGTCCGCGCTCGCTGCGGTCTTTCCAACCAACGTGAGCGCGGGATTCTATTCACAATTCACAGACGAGAAATGAGGTAAATACGATGGGTAACGATCCGAAAGTCCAAACGCTGGGTGAAACCGAGAATTATGTGGTCTGGGTCTCCAATGAGCCGGACGATGGCGAAGAAGTGTATCACATCGAACTGTCGAACGTCACGCTGCACCTCTTCCCGGAAGAATGGGAGGAATTCACGGCGCTGATCATGCAGGCTGTCCGCTAGTCCCAGAAAAGCAGTTTCCACATCACGCGCGGGGTCAATAACCCCGCGCGCTTTGTTTGGTGGTTTTTCCGGCGAGTTTTGTGTTATAATGGAGGCAAGAAAGAAAAGGGATTGGAATCGCAGACCATTGAGACACGGCACGCGGATTTTCGTATAATAATCGTGGGACACAATTGAGGATAAAATCATGGTCGATCCACTGGAAAGGTTTACACCAGCAGCACAAGAAGTCCTGCGCTTTGCGCAAATCGAAGCCACGCGCATGCGCCACGCAACGATCGGGCCGGAACACATCCTGCTTGGTCTGCTGCTCGAAGGGGAAGGCATCGCCGGACGGGTCCTGCGGGACATGGGGCTGCGCGCTGTGCAAGCCCAGCAAACGGTGGCCCGCCTTTCGAGCGCCGCGCCACTGACCGCCCTGGAACCCGAGTTACGCCCATCTACCAAAGCCCTCATCCAAATGGCGATTGACGAATCGCAGCGCTACCAAAGCGCCGTCGTCGACACACAACACATCCTGCTGGCGCTGCTGCAACAACATGAAGGCGTCATCATCGCCGTGCTCACCCAGGCCGGGTTGTCCGTCGAAGCCATCCGCCGGCGCGTTGAACGGCTGACGCCCAGCCGCGTCGCCGAACCGGCCGGGCGCAAACCCGCTCAACGCAGCGCGGAACGAACCCAGGACTCGGTATTGGCCCATGTGGCGGTCGATCTGACCAAGTTGGCGGAGGAAGCCAAACTCGATCCGGTCATTGGACGCCACGCGGAAATCGAGCGCGTTATTCAGATTCTGGCACGCCGCACCAAGAACAATCCCGCGCTGATCGGCGAGCCGGGCGTCGGCAAAACCGCTATCGTCGAGGGCCTGGCCCAGCGCATCGTCTCGGGTGGCGTGCCCGGCCCTATCCTGGGCAAGCGCCTCATGCAGTTGGATGTCGGCGCGCTGGTCGCCGGCACGATGTACCGGGGCCAGTTCGAGGAACGGCTGAAGCGCGTGATCAACGAACTGAAAAACAGCAACACGATCGTCTTCATCGACGAATTGCATATGCTGGTAGGGGCGGGAGCGGCCGGATCATCGATGGACGCGGCAAACATCCTCAAACCGGCGCTCGCGCGCGGCGAACTGCAATGTATCGGCGCGACGACGCTGGATGAGTATCGCAAACACATCGAATCGGACCCGGCGTTGGAACGGCGTTTCCAGCCGGTGATGGTCGACGAGCCAACCGTGGAGCAGACCATTAACATTTTGCGCGGCATCAAACACGCCTACGAATTGCACCACAACCTGCACATCAGCGACGAAGCGATCGAAGCAGCGGCACGGCTGTCGGCGCGCTACGTCCCGGATCGCTTCCTGCCGGACAAGGCCATCGATGTGATGGACGAGGGCGCCTCGCGCGTCAAAATGTACAAGTCCCCCATCTCCATCCAACTGCGGGAAGTGTTCGAGCAACTGCAAGACCTGCGCCTGAAGCGCGCGCAGTTGGAAGCGCAGAAAAAACACCACACGCTGACCGAGTTAGAACTCGAAGAGAAGGCCCTGGAAAATAGAATGGAAGAACTCCGCCACCTCCAGGGCGTCCAGGATGACGGCCTGACGGTCAGCCCAGAGGATGTGGCCGAAATCATCGCTATGTGGACCGGCATCCCCATGAACCAGATCGCCGAGGCGGAGTCGCGGCGGTTGCTGCAAATGGAGAACGAACTACGCCAGCACATCGTCGGGCAGGATGAAGCTATAAACAGCATCGCCAAGGCCGTGCGGCGCGCGCGTGCCGGGTTGAAGGACCCGCGCCGGCCCATCGGCTCTTTCATCTTCCTGGGGCCTACCGGTGTGGGCAAAACCGAACTCGCCAAGGCGCTGGCAACATTTATGTTCGGCAGTGAAGATGCCCTGATCCAGCTCGATATGTCGGAGTTTATGGAGCGGCACTCGGTTTCTCGGCTGGTCGGTGCGCCGCCCGGCTACATTGGCTACGACGAGGCCGGACAGTTGACCGAGACGGTACGGCGGCGGCCCTACTCTATCGTGGTGTTCGATGAAATTGAGAAGGCGCACCCCGATGCTTTCAACATGCTGCTGCAAATTATGGAAGAGGGTGTGCTGAGCGATGCCAAAGGCCACAAGGTCGATTTCCGCAACACAATCATCATCATGACCTCGAATATCGGCGCGGACGAAATTATGCGCCAGAGTAAACTGGGGTTCACTTTGGAGACCCTGGAAACCGACGCCGAACAAGCCTACAAGGATATGAGCCAGAAGCTGATGAACAGGCTGCGCAAACTCTTCCGCCCGGAATTCCTCAACCGGGTGGATAACGTGATTGTGTTCCACGCGCTCAGCCACGCTGACATCCGCGAGATTGTATTGCTGGAAATCGCCAAGCTGCGCGCCCGCATCCAGGAAAACAATCTGGGCCTGATACTCAGCGACGCAGCGCAAGAATGGCTCGCCGTCCACGGATACGACCCCGAATACGGCGCGCGCCCGCTCAGACGCCTTATCCAGCAAGAAGTCGAAACCCCGCTCTCTGACCGGCTGCTCAACGGTGAATTCCAACCTGGCGACAGCATCCTTGTGGATGCTGATGAGCATGGCATCACACTACAGCACGCGGAAGAACCGGAGTTGGTGGCAGAACTGTAGATGGTAGACAGAGAGCAGAAGGTGTGCACGGGTTTGGCTTGGGCCGGTCTTTAGACTGTGCCCAAGTTTTTTTAGGGGGTGTCCGCTTCGGTGGCGCGGGGATGGGCACGCAGGTAGACTTCGCGGGCGCGCTTTTGGGTGACGTTGGCGTAGATCTGCGTCGTCGCCAGGTTTTCGTGACCGAGTAGCTCCTGGACTACCCGCAGGTCGGCCCCGCCATCGAGCATATGCGTGGCGAAAGTGTGCCGCAGGAGGTGCGGCGTCACCGTCTGGTCGATGCCGGCAACGACGCCGGCCTGCCGCACGATTTCATCCACGGAGCGCACAGAAAGCCGCTGCCCGAAGCGGTTGAGGAACAGCGCGTTGGTCGATGACCGCTCCCCTAGCTGGGCCGCCCGTCCCACGTCGATATACGTGCGCAACGCCGCCACCGCCGGTCGCCCCAGCAAGACCAGCCGCTCCTTGTTGCCTTTGCCGATGACGCGCATTTCGCCGCTGCCTAAATCCACATCGCGCAGATCCAAAGCAGTCAACTCGGCCACCCGCATGCCGGCGGCGTAAAGGGTTTCCAGGATGGCGCGGTCGCGCTGGCCCTGCGGCGTTGCGGTGTCGGGAACGGATAACAACTGCTGCACTTCTTCGATGGTGAGATAACGGGGCAGGCGGCGCGGGACACGCGGCGCATAAACACGGCGAAAAAGGTTCTGTTCCCAAGCGTTGTGGCGCACCAGATAATCGCCGAACGCGCGCAACTCAAAGACGCGCCGCGCGATGCTGGCCCGCGCATACTCGGCTTCGGCCAACTCCTCCAGATAATCGCGCACCAGGTCGCGCTGCAACCCAGACAAGGCATTGACCCCGTGCTCGGCGCTATAGTCGAGGAACTGTCCGATGTCGGTGCGGTAATTCTTGACGGTATAAGGCGAGGCGTTATCGCGCTCCAACGCCTCAAGGTAACGGTCTAACCACGCACGAATGGTGTCCATTTACCACTCGCCCTGGCGAAGGTGTGCGAACCCTCAGTTCGTCCAAACCTTCGCCGGGGTCGTTTCCTAACGCTCAGCCTTGAGCTTGTCGTAGATGCTCAGGATGTTGGCGACGTGCAGGCGATGGCTGGCAATGCCCAGCGGCACCCGCTCCAGACCGCAGTCCTCCAGGGGAATGTTCCAAATCTCCTTGCGGTCGCGCCCTTGCCGCAGCATCGTCTGGGCCTTCTTGTGAACACATTCCAGATAACGGATGTAACGATCCATCACGAGCTGAATCTCACCGCGCAGAATGACCTCCCCGTGACCCTGCACGATAGTCTCCGGCGCCATCTTCTTGATGTACCGCAACGTCTCGATCTCGCGTGCCCAGTCGCCATCCGCGATGATGGGAATCGCCATTACGGCGTCCCCGGTGATGAGGATTTCTTCCTCTTCCAGAAAAACGCCGATGTTATCGTCGGTGTGACCCGGCAGGGAGAGCAGCCGGAAGCGCTTGTCGCCCGCCCGTAAGAGCAGACTGCCCGTGTCAAAGGTGATGTTTGGTATACGCAGCGTGACTTCTTCAAAGGTGGGATCGCTCTGCCGCGCCTCGTCCAGCGAGGATTGACCGATTTCCAGCAGCTTTTTGCGGCACAGCTCGTGCGCGATCAGATCGATCGTCTGCGGGAAAGCAAATAGACCATAGACATGGTCCATATGATGGTGAGTCAAAATCGCGGAGTGATAGGCTGCCCCCACCCGCACTTCGAGGAAACGCACGATTTGTTTGACTTCCTCTGGAAAGGGAAGCGCATCGATCACCACTATCCCTTCCTTTGTCACCACCGCCACCGAATTGACTAAAGCGTAACGATCACTGGTGAAGAGATAAATCTCCTCGGAGACCCGTTCCCAATACATACAACCCTCAATTTTGAAATCATAGACCGTCAAATAATAGCGTTTGATTAACGTGCATCATTGTGCAGCATAACACAAGCGAGGTGGAAAGTCAAGGTTACTTTACATAACAAACGACTTGTTAGCAACAAAAAACCACGCTTTGCGCGTGGTTTTTTGTTGCCGATAAGTCCGGCCCCGCCGTGCCGTGTACCGCTGGCTTTGACCCTGCTGACGCAGGTGGGGTCTTGCCGAACGATTCAGCCTTGCCCGTAGGCTACCGCGTCGTCGCTCTTGGACAAGAGACCCCTTTTTATCAAAATGTTGGCTCAAAACCCCGTATCGGTTTCACGCACACGGCAGGTGTAAGCGGTATATTACCACACTTCAGCCAGATGGCAACCCAGGAAAATAGTCGGGTGGTCGTTAGTCGGGTAGTCGGATAGTCGGGTAGTCATTGGTCGGGTGGGCGTTAGTCGGGTAGGCGTTAGTCTCAGTAGATCCAAAAATGCTCCAAGGGGATCGTCAGGTCCCCGTTCTGGTCTGCATCTGGCGATCCAGACCAAGCGAAAGTGGATCTACTGAGTCTGGTAGTTAGAGAGAGGTGAGGTGGGTTGGAGAGGGGCCGGCTACAGCACCGCCTCAAAAATCGGACAACGTGCGTCGCAGCACGCGCAGCCAGTTGCCGCTCAGGATGGCGGTGATGTCTGCGTCCGCGTAGCCGCGCTCGGCCAGCAGGGGACCCAGCTTGCCTAAATCCGCACTGGAATCCAATCCCTCCGGTGTCGCCTCATTCCCGAACCCACCATCGAAGTCGGTGCCGAGGCCCACAAAACGCGCGGCGCCGGTCACCTGGCACACGTGGTCGATGACTTCGGCCAGGCGCGTGAGAGGCAGCCGCGTCTCGCCGGGACGCCATTCCGCATCCAGCATCAGATTGAAAGGAACGACGCCTATCACGCCATCGCAGTCGGCAATCCGGCGGATCAACCTGTCGGACAGCATGCGGGGGTGATCCACGAAAGCGCGCGGGTTGGCATGCGTGGCAGCCACCGGTCCCGGATAGCGATCCAACGCCTCGTAGGCAGCTTCTTCCCACAGATGGCTGAGATCGAGCATCAGATTGTAGTCGGCCATGGCGGTCAGCAACCGCCGTCCGTCAACAGTCAGGGGGCCAGGGGCAGCGTTGCCGCCCGCATACCGCGTGCCCCTCGACCAGGTCAGGCCGACGCCGCGCAGGCCACGTTCCACCCACCAGCCCACCTCGCCTGGCTGCTGGATCGGGTCTGCGCCCTCCATCACCATAAAAATGCCCAGCCGCGGCTGCTCCGTATCCCAGGAAGCCAGCACAGCCTCCATATCCGCGAGCGTGTTGAGGATGACGATCTGTTCATTTTCGTCGGCGAGGCGGCGGTAATAATCGAGTTGCTGAACAGCGTAACGGTGTGCCTCTTGTGGGGTGCGATAAACCAGCGGCTCCAGCGTACCTTTGAAATCCGGCGCGACAAAAAGGCTTCCTCCGACAATAGCCACACGGCCCTCGCGCAGCGCAGGAAAGGTAGCCAGGCACGCGCCGGCCGGGGCGCCAGGCGGTGGGGTCTCGGCTTCCAGCGCGTGAATCTCGTGGACCGGGCGCAGCAAGTCGCGTCCCAACACCATAGCATTGTAAGCCAAATCAAGATGCGCATCAACGATGATAGGTTTCACAGCTCCTCCTGGGATTCATCGAATAGTCGTCAGTCATTCGCCAGATAGGCATTGGCAGTCAGTCGAATGGAGTCCATCGCTGACTTGCTTCCAGGCTTTACAGGAGTATACTCGTTTTTAGCAAAAGGGGAGGTTGAAACAATGGAAAACTACAGCCGGCGATTTCTCGTTGTGATTGAAGGACCAAATGAAGGGCAGGCCTACCCGCTGCAGGATGTGGTCTGCACGATCGGTCGCACAGCCGATAACACGATTGTCATCGACAGTCCACGCATCTCGCGCCACCATACCCAGATCCGCTTTACGGAAAGTGCAACGGGAACGATGGCCATGGTCGAGGATATGGGCAGCACGAACGGCACGTGGGTCAATCAACGCCAGCTCAGCGGCCCGCAACGATTGATGCCTGGGGACATCATCACGCTGGCCGATTACGTTGCGTTCCGCTATGAAGTCGAGGATACGCTGAATACAGAGAAGCTCGCGCCGGCTATGCCGGGCAGCGTCACCAAAGTGATCGACGACAGCGCTACCTATCCCCCCCCTCCACCCACCTACGAAGAACCCTATCGCCCGTATGACGAGACCCCCACCCCGGCGCCACGCCAGCCGTTCATTCAACTTGGGTCTGCGCCGCAGACAGCGCCGCCGGCACAACCCGTATCCAGGCCCTCACAACCGAAAGCTGCCCCACCGGTTTCAACGCCGGCAGCGCCGCCGGCCAAACGTTCAAAATGGGTCTACCTCATCGTGGCGATCCTGGTCGTCTTGATCTGCATCTGTGTAGCCATCGCGGTATACCTGTGGTTTGCCCCGGTGACGTTCTGGGAGCAGGTTTTCGAGTTGTTCAATATTCCCCTGCCACAGTGAAGCCATAATAGCGCCCAACACGCCGGCGTGTTGGGCGCTGTACTCTCCACACCAAACTGCGTCAAACGACGCGGATCTGACGATCCGCTGCAAGCAAAAACAAGAAACCAGGTTTGCCATTCTTGCTTCAAGGGGAACGCCAGTTCCCCGTTTCATACCAAACTGCGTCAAACGACGCGGATCTGACGATCCGCTGCAAGCAAAAACAAGAAACCAGGTTTGCCATTCTTGCTTCAAGGGGAACGCCAGTTCCCCGTTTCACACTAAACTGCGTCAAACGACGCGGATCTGACGATCCGCTGCAAGCAAAAACAAGAAACGTAGCCAGAATGATAGGCCCCTGCGCTTCCTTACCAGGGGTTTTGTAGTCTGTACCCGTTGTGATACAATCCAGGTAATCATTCAGTCACCCTGGCAAAGGTTCGAGCGAACGTCGCGTTCGCCTACCCACGCAAGGGTTTCCGAGGAGAATTGGTGATGAACGAACTGCTGAAAAAAGTCAGTGATTTTCTGGCTCACCACAAGGGATTGCCGGTACTCATCGGTATCGGTATGGTGATATTGAACCTGGTCTTCAACCTGCTTCCCGATTGGCCCCTCATCACGTGGCTGGCAGATACGGAATTGTTCCTGCACCTGGGTGTCATCGTCGGACTGTTCGGCATCCTGCTTGGCGATGCGTTGTAGTCTGAACGACCTATGGTATAATGACGGTGGGGATGATAGGTTTCGACGGGGAAAGCTGGGGGTGTGCTGCGAGTCGGGGAGGCTCCGTCTCCGTAAACCCAGGAGCAAACCCAAAATGCCAACACTAAGGCAAACACTTGGGTTCCCGCTATGGCGAACACCTGGGCTGCGGCCCCGGTCGCCATCGCTGCGTAAGCAGAACGGGTTCCCCAAAACCTGACCGGCGATATCCGGTCACGCCCCTCCGGTGTCTCGCAGGCGCGCCGGAGTGCGGTGACATACAGTCTGCGCGCTCACTTCCAGACGCCGATAAGGAAGTGCTAAGATGCCTCGGCTAATCCGGATGCGGCGCGGTCGGCCGCGGCCCTCCGGGTAAAACGAAAGCGCCGACTATGCTCGTAGAAGCGCATCGTCGAATTCTTCGGACGCGGGTTCGATTCCCGCCATCTCCACACAGGGCCGGCGGATTCCTCCGGCCCTTATGTTTACTTGATCCGGGGCGCAAAAACCAGGATGTTGGAACCGAGAATAATCCTTCTCACCGGCGATCGGCAGATTGGCAAGAGCACAGTATGTGTCTCGCTGGTTCACCTGCTCCGCGAAGCAAATATAAAGGTATCGGGTCTTATCACACAACGCACCGGGCCGGATGATTTGGCCGTCCTCGAGTTACACTCAGGGGATACTTACCCGCTCACCCTGCCGCTCAACAGCCATGCCGGCTTCCGGATAGGCCATTTTCGTTTCTCCACCGAGGCGCTCGCCCGCAGCGACCGCGCGCTGGATGCTTGCTTTCCCACCCAAGTCTTTATCCTCGACGAAATTGGCCCCATGGAACTGATTTACGGCCAAGGGTGGATCCGAGTCATCAAGCTGCTGCGACGCCGGAATTATCGCGTGGCCTTCATCGTCGTGCGGCCGGAACTGCTAGTACAAGCAATACGCCAGCTCCCCCTCACGTACTACACCGTCATCCACCTCACCACCGAGATCCGTGATAGTGTGCCCGCAGCACTGTGCAGCATCGCCACCAATGTCTGTGTGATGAGGGAGCATCCGTTCATGGAGGAATTATGAAACCCTGGCCCATCGTCGGCCATGAGTGGGCAGTGCGACAGTTGCAAACGGCCATCGAACGCGACGAAGTCCCGCACGCGCTGCTGATCAGTGGGCCGGATAACGTCGGCAAGATGACGCTTGCCCGCCTTGTTGCGGGCGCGCTGCTCTGCAAGGGACAGACCGACGAACGACCCTGCGGCGTGTGCCTGGCCTGCCGCAAGCTATCCTCCGGCAACCATCCAGACTTTATGCCGGTAGAACCGGAGGAAGAGGGCGGCGCGCTCAAGATCGACCAAATTCGCGCCGTCGAGCGCTTCCTCGCGCTGACGCCCAACGAAAGTCCACGCAAAATTGCCCTGATCGCCGCGTTTGAACGGGCGACCACCGGCGCTGCCAATGCCCTACTCAAGACGTTGGAAGAGCCACCGGCCTACGCGCACCTGATTCTGCTGGCACAGGATGCGGACGTGCTCCTACCGACGATCGTATCGCGCAGCCAGCAAATCGTCCTGCGGCCTTTGGCTCCCGCTATCGTCGAACAGGCTTTACGTGAGCGGTGGAATGTCCCGGCAGAACAGGCCGCCCACCTGGCGCGGATTTCCGGCGGGCGTATGGGATGGGCCATCCGCGCAGCGACGGAGGCCACATATCACCAGCGCATGGCGGATGCGCTGGCGTTGCTGTGGAACGTGCTGGATCAGGATTTGCCGACGCGATTCGATACGGCCCAGGCCCTCACCCGTGACGCCGGCGTCAATGTCAACGAAACGTTGGAATATTGGCTAACGGGGTGGCGGGATGTCCTGCTCATCCAAACGGGGAATGTAGAGCGCGCCATTCACCAACAGTATGAGGGGATACTGACCCAGATCGCGCAACACATCGCTTTGCCGGCCACCGTCAGCACGCTCAAGGCAATAGCGGCCTGCCAGGAAGCCCTACAACGCAATGCCAACCCTCAACTGGCGCTGGAAAATCTGCTCCTCAACTTGCCTGAGCGTTGATCGGGCGACGGCTGAACCCCGCATAGCCGGCGAAGCACGGTGGTTTTGCAAAATTCGATGCCCCGCAACGTTTGCGGGGCATCAAGTTGATTATGAACCGTCGAAAACAACAACGCCTGCTGGCGGCGGCAGTTAACCCTTTTTGTAAACCAGGAAATAGTACACCACGTAAAGAATCACTGCTGCGACCGCGACCAGCAGCGTGATCGGCAACGACGCGCCCAGTGCCTGCCAGATCGTACCGGAAACCGGAGATATCCAGAGATAGATATAAGTGGTCACTGCGGCAAAGACGATCATCACACTTGAAAAGAGCCAAAACGTCACCAACCGAAGTTTCTTCTGCTTCTCCTCTGCCATAACGCCTCCTTTGAAAATTGACTAGAAAGTAAACTAACCTTTATAATCAGTGAACGCTGTGAGTTACCCCGTCAAACAGCCCCACAACGCACTGATACTGAGCCTTAGCGAGAGGATTCCACTGCCAGCCTTACAGCGGTCCGCTCTTTGCCCTCGATGAGAATTTCGGAAAAAGAGGGCACGCAATAGATGTGAATGTCATCTAGCTCAAGATACCCGCGCGCAATAGCAATCGCCTTGACGGCCTGATTGACCGCCCCTGCGCCAATCGCCTGCACATCTACCCGCCCTTTGTCGCGGATAATCCCGGCAATCGCGCCCGCGACCGAGGTCGAACGCGAGGTCGCGGCGACTTTGACAACATCCACAGTTACCTCCTGAGGCGCAAATGCAATGACCAGTACCTCCTTCCCCCGCCGTTAGTTCAATCTGTAAAAGAATAAGGGCTGGACATTGCGAATAATCATCGTAACATAATTTATTATAGTGATTTTCTTTTGAAATAGCAAGCGCCTTAGGTCGTCCAAACGCCGGTTTCATCGGCACTTGCCCCTTTGTCCAGCGTGACTATAATCATCAGCAATGTTTTGGAGAAAGATGATCAGACGTTGAGCGGGCATCCTTACCGTTACGCGATGGCCTATAAGCCCTTTAACGTGCTATGCGCCAACAAAGATCGCTACGGGCGCCCGGCGTTGGTCGATTTGGGAATTCCGCGCACGCTGCACGCCGCCGGGCGTTTGGATCTGGACAGCGAGGGATTGCTGTTGTTGACGGATGACGGGGCGCTGCTGCACCGCGTCACGCATCCGGATTTCAATCATCCCAAGACTTATCTCGCGTTGGTGGTGGGGCATCCCGAAGCCGCTGCCCTCCAACCGCTGCGGGACGGGGTGATGCTCAAGGATGGCCTCACCCGCCCGGCGGAGGTGGAAGTGCTGCCAGAGACACCGCTGCTGCCGCCGTTTCCCAAACCGCTCGCCGCGCCATCCAAAACGACCTGGCTACGCATCGTGCTCTACGAAGGGAAAAAGCGGCAGATCAAGCGCATGTTGTCGGCGGTCGCCCTGCCAATTCTGCGGCTGGTACGCGTCGCCATCGGCCCATTAACCCTGCCGCCGGACCTGGAACCAGGACAATGGCGCGTTTTAACCGCCGCCGAACGGCGCACACTGCTGGATTGGGTCTGGCAGCGCGCTGAAAAACTATGATACTCGACTAACGACCACCCGACTGACGACTATTTGACTACACTCGGAGGATACATGAAACTTTCGGTCATCATTCCAGTTTACAACGAAATCGCCACCATCAGAGAAATTATCGAGCGCATCCAGGCTGTAGATTTGAACATCCGCATTTGGGCCGATCACGCGAACGAGACCATTGTGACGGTGGAACGCGAATTGGTGATCGTGGATGACGGCTCTACCGACGGCACGCGCGATTATCTGCGCACGTTAGAAGGGCGACCTGGTTTTATCATCGTTTTCCATGAGGCGAACCAGGGAAAAGGCGGCGCGGTCTGGACCGGGCTGCAACGTGCCACCGGCGACATCCGTCTGATCCAGGACGCCGACCTGGAATATGATCCGCGCGACTACCCCGCGCTGTTGCTCCCCATCCTGGAAAAGCGCGCACGAGTGGTATACGGCTCGCGTTTTCGCGGTGGACCCAGCAAAGCGATGTTCTTCTGGCACATGGTCGGCAACCGCTTCCTCACGTTTGTCACCAACCTGCTCTACAACACCATCCTCACCGACATGGAGACAGGGTACAAAGTCTTCACGCGCGAAGTCTCCGACCAACTCCATCTCCGAGCCAGCGGATGGGGCTTCGACCCCGAAATCACCGCCCAAATCCTGCTGACCGGCAACCGCATCTACGAAGTGCCCATCGCCTACACCGGGCGAGAGTTCAACGAGGGCAAGAAGATTTCGTGGAAGGACGGATTCACCGTGCTCTGGACGCTGCTGAAATATCGGATCAGCGGCTACAAACCACCTATGAGGTAAACCGGATGAGTGGCGACAACTGGAAAACTTTGCTGGCACGGCGCTTGCTCAAGAACACCGCCCCCGAAGAGATGATGGGCATTGTCGATTTGTTCTTGCCGTCGATGGTCAGCGCACTGTCGAAAACACAACTCAAAACCTTTCTCAAGTTGCTGTTCGAGAAATATCTTGGTTTTTTGCTACGCAGCATGCGCCGTGAAGAGCGCGCGCAACTGTTGAAGGACCTGATGCCTGTGGTCGCACACGAGTTCCCGCTGCAAGATATTGATATCGAGGGCGCCGTGCGCCTGTCACAGACCCATTACCCATAAACGAAGGGCGCGGGCAAGGCGCCCACATAAGCGAGAGAAGGACGATGTTCAAGATTCCGACGATCAGCCGACCCATTCGCCACCTGCGACGCTACCGGCACATTTTGACGGTGTTTACGCGCCACGGGTTCGGCTTTGCGCTTTCGCACTTGCCCACAGAACCGTTATGGCTGCGTGACCTGTACCCCTTCCCCATCCAGGAACCCGCTTCGCTACCGGCACACTTCCGCCAGGCGTTGGAGGAGCTAGGGCCGGCGTTCGTCAAACTGGGGCAGATGCTCAGCACCCGCCCCGATGTATTGCCGCCGGACTATATCACCGAGCTAGCGAAACTGCAGGACAATGTGCCGCCCGTGCCCTGGGAGGAAATCCGCCAGGTCATTGAAGCCGAACTGGGTCAACCGCCGGAGAAGGTCTTCGGCGAGATCGACCCTCATCCGCTGGCGGCGGCCTCGCTCGCCCAGGTTCACGCCGCCAAACTCGCCACACGCCAGAAAGTCGTCATCAAAGT
>JAIOAS010000022.1 GCA_019873725.1 Chloroflexota bacterium
CAACCGCAGCCTACGCCGACGCTTGAGATTTTTACCGTGACTCCGACGCCTGTATTGGTTCTGCTGCCTGAAACCGGTGACGCAGCGGTGCTGGGGCGTTTTCTTCTGTTCTGCGCGTTAGCGCTGCTGCTGGTTGGCTGCGCGTTCGTTCGCCGGAAATCGAGATGAAAATGATTGCAGGACTGTCTGACTGACACCTATGAAACTTTTTTAGAGGAGGCTTTGACATGGAATACCGATCATTAGGACGGACAGGCGTGATGGTGACGCCGTTGTGTTTGGGCGCGATGAACTTCGGCGGGCCGACAGGCGAGGCCGAGTCCATCGCCATTATCAACCGCGCGTTGGATGGCGGCATCAACTTCATCGACACGGCCAATGTCTACAACGGTGGTGAGAGCGAGCGCATCGTCGGCAAGGCGCTGGCGGAAAACGGCAAGCGGGATCAGGTCGTGCTGGCGACGAAGGTGCATGGCGGGATGGGGCCGGGTATCAACGACCGGGGCAACTCACGTTATCACATCATCAAGGCGTGCGAAGATTCGCTGCGCCGCTTGCAGACCGACCACATCGACCTGTACCAACTCCACCGCCCTGACCTGGTTGTGCCGCAGGATGAGACGCTGCGCGCCTTCGATGACCTGGTGCGTGCGGGCAAAGTGCGCTATATCGGTTGCTCCACCCATCCCGCGTGGATGGTGATGGAGGCGCTGGCGATTAGCGAGCGGATGGGCATCGCGCGCTATATCAGTGAACAACCACCTTACAACCTGCTGGATCGCCGCATTGAGAACGAACTTGTGCCGTTGTGCCAGAAGTACGGCCTGGCGCTGCTGCCGTGGTCGCCGCTTGGCGGCGGCATCCTCTCCGGGAAGTACACGCAGGAGATGCTCGACGCGGGAACCTACCCCGAAGATTCGCGTGCCGGGCGTTCCGGCGCGATGTTCCGCGACCGGGTGACCCGTGAGGCCGTCCAGGTGGCGGTGCAGCTCAAGGCGATGGCCGAGGAACGGGGTATGACCACCACGCAACTCGCGCTGCTGTGGTGCAAAGATCAACCCGGCATCACTTCGCCCATCATCGGCCCGCGCACGATGGCGCACCTCGAAGACGCGCTGCCCGTGCTGGAGATGACGCTCAACGACGCCGATCGTCCACTCTTCGACGCGCTCGTGCATCCCGGCAACGCCATCGCCGACTTTCACAACAGCAATCCGTGGATGAAGGCAAGGATTTAGTTGTCAGTTTTCAGCCGTCAGCAAGAAGTAAGGAGAAATGAGTAAAGAGTGAAGAGTAAAGAGTTCGCCATTAGATTTATTCTCGTTACTCATTACTCATTTCCCATTTCTAATTTCCCATTACTCATTTCTCATTACTCATTTCTCATTTCTAATTTCAGGAGGATATAACCCATGCCATTAACGTTCGATTTTCCACTAGAGAAGCTACAGACGTATATGGGGATCAATCCCCGCCCGGCAGATTTCGATGCCTATTGGGATGCGGCGCTGGCCGAAATGCGCGCGCTCGATCCGCAGGTGACGCTGACGCCAGCACCGTTTCAGGTGTCTTATGCCGAGTGTTTCGATATGACCTTCACCGGCGTCGGTGGGGCGCGCATCTACGCCAAGTTGCTCAAGCCGAAAAATGCGCCTGCACCACATCCTGCCGTGCTGATGTTCCACGGCTACTCCGGCGATTCCGGTGACTGGGCCGACAAGCTAGGCTACGTCGCGGCGGGGTACACGGTGGCCGCGCTCGACTGTCGTGGGCAGGGTGGGCGCTCAGAGGACAAGGGCGGTGTCACCGGCAACACGCTGCACGGGCACATCATCCGGGGGCTGGATGAGGCGCTCAAAGGCCAGCCGGAGAAACTGTACTATCGTCAGATGTTCCTCGACACGGCGCAACTGGCCAGGATCGTGATGGAGATGCCGGATGTGGACCCCGACCGTGTTGGGGCGACCGGTGGTAGCCAGGGTGGGGCACTCACGGTGGCTTGTATCGCGCTCGAACCGCGCATCAAACGGGCTGCGCCTGTCTTCCCCTTCCTCAGTGACTACAAGCGTGTCTGGGAGATGGATCAGGATGTAAACGCCTACTCTGAACTGCGTGAGTATTTCCGGCACTTCGATCCGCGTCACGAGCGGGAAGAAGCGGTTTTCGAGAAACTCGGCTACGTGGACATTCAACATCTCGCACCGCGCATCCGTACCAACGTGCAATGGTACACCGGCCTGCGTGATACGATCTGTCCGCCTTCCACGCAATTTGCCGCCTACAACAAGATCACCTCGGAGAAGAAGATGGTGATTTACCCCGACTTCGGCCACGAAGGGTTGCCGGGGAGCAATGACTTGATCTTCCAGTTTATGATGGGGCTGTAAATCAAACGTGAAACGTAAAGCGTAAAATGAAATTTACGCTTTACGTTTTACGCTTTACGTTTTACGCCTTACGTTTTACGCTTTACGTTTTACGACCGAGGCGTGAGAACATGGTGAAGACAGTCGGCATCCTCAGCCCCGGCGATATGGGGCACAGTGTAGGAAACGTGCTGCGGGAAAACGGCTTGCGCGTCATCGCCTGTTTGGGCGACCGCAGCGAGCGCACACGGGCATTGGCGCGCGCGGCGCAGATCGAGGAAGTTGCTTCCTACCACGCGCTTGTGCAAGAAGCGGACATCCTCCTCTCAATCCTCGTCCCGGCGCAAGCGATGGCGGCGGCGGAACTGATAGCCCAGGCGCTCCGAGAAACCGGCGCGGCTCTCCTTTACGTGGACTGTAACGCCATTGCTCCACAGACAGTGCAGGCGGTGGGGGATGTCATCACGCAAGCCGGCGGGCGCTTCGTGGATGCGTCCATCATCGGCGGGCCGCCGCGCAATGGCTACACCCCACGTATCTATGCCTCCGGCCCGGAAGCGGCAGACTTCGCGGAACTGGGGAATTATGGCCTCGACATCATCGTTATGGACGACGTCATCGGCCATGCTTCGGCACTCAAGATGTGTTACGCCTCGCTGACCAAAGGCTCGACCGCGCTCTACGCCGAGTTGATGATCGCGGCGAAGGCGCTTGGCGTGGAAGAACCGCTCATCGCCGAATTCAAGCAAAGCGCCGTGGCTCAATTTGCCAGCATCGAACGCAGTCTGCCGCGCGTACCGGTGAAAGCGCGGCGCTTCGTCGGCGAGATGGAGGAGATGGCGAAGATGTACGACGCGCTCGGCCTCACACCCAACATGCTCAGCGGGGCCGCCAAAGTCTACGACCTTATCGGCCGCACGCCCCTTGCCGACCGCACGCCGGAAGACACATCACCGTTTCCCACCCTCGATGAGGCGCTGGCGATTTTCGTGGCGCATCTCAAAGAATCAGCGAATGGTTGAATCATCGCGCCGGCGATCGACGCCCCATCACCCGCCTCCCGCGACCGGCGACCGGCCTCCTGCTTCTTGCCTCTTGCCGCCTGCCTCTTCTCTCGTGGCCGTTTGCGTGCGCACGCGCAGCAACGAAATCAACGAGCTGATTGCGGCAGAGTGCGAGCATTTGACGGGTGGGCGTCCGGACGCGGAGGGTGTGGCGGTGTGCCAGACGGTGGAGCACATCCACCGCGCGGCTTACGTGCGGACGGGACTGCGCCGCATCGCGCAGGCGGGCACGTTTGCGGATTTACTCGACCTGCTCCGGCAGATGCCGCTCGACCTGGACGATTTTCGCGTGGATGCGCTTTACCTTTCTGACCGGTTCCCGATACCGCAACAGGAGGCCGTCGTCGCCGCGGCGGACGCCATTCATTGCCGCGCCAATCTTGCTGCGCCCCGTCATCGGTTGTTGCTCGTGGCGCAACGTGGGACGTTCTGGATTGGCGAAATCCTGACGGAGGCGACGCAGAGTTACACACCGCATCTCAAAAAGCCCTGCCATGTCTCTGTCTCGCTGGAAGCGCGAATTGCTCGCGCGTTGGTCAATCTCGTCGTGCCGCCTGCCGCAACGCTCATCGATCCGTGTTGTGGCACCGGCTCGATTCTGCTGGAAGCGGCGGCGCTGGGCTTGACGGCGTATGGCGCGGACCGCAATCCCAAAATGGCCCACATGGCGCAACGCAACTTGCTCCACTTTGGCTATCCGCCGCGTGTCGTCTGCGCCGATGCCCGCGTGTGGGCGCAGACCGCCGATGCGCTTGTCACCGATGTGCCCTACGGTCGCCAGTTGGAATCTGCCGAAGCTGACTTGCCCGCGATCCTGGCGAACGGTGTGCGTCTGGCGCTGCTCGCCGTCTACGTTGCCGGGAGCGACATCACTCCGCAGTTGGCGGCTGCGGGTTACAACGACGTCGAGGTGTGGCGCCTCGTCAAGCCCAACGGTTTCACCCGCTACGTACACCGCGCGCGGGTGAGGTAAGGAGGCTTGCTACCGAGGAATCCACACCTGCATCCTCTGGTTCATCTTCCTTTCCCCGGCACGTCATGTGGTTTTTGGGCGAAAGGAGGGCACGATGTTTAATCCACGACGTTGGTTGATGATCCTTCACGGGTTCACTGACCTTCCCGGAAGTTGACCGACAGGTCATCTTCCGGGAAGGTGAGCAAGGACAAAAAAACGCCAGCGTGGGCTTAAGCCCTGCGCTGGCAGTTATGAAGAAGCGACGTCTACTCGACGCCGATAGCGTAATTCGCGTAAAGCCGCTGCTTGCCCGATTTTACTTTTTCATGAGCGTTTTGTCTTGACCGAGAATATACTCTGAATCCCGATCGCGATCAAGGTCAATACGCCGACACCGATTCTGGTCCACCATGAACTCAACGTGCCGTTGAATTGCAGGATGGACACGATCGTGCCGTGAATCAAAACGCCAAACAGGGTGCCGATGACATTGCCGACGCCGCCGCTCAACGAAGTTCCGCCTATCACCACCGAAGCAATCGCATCAAGTTCCATACCGGTCGCAAACTGCCCATACCCGGCCAGCAACGACATGCTGAAAACAATGCCTGCCAGGGCTGAGCACAACCCGCTGAATGCATACACCAGAATTTTTGTCCGCGCGACCGGCAGACCCATCAGCATCGCGGATTGTTCATTGTTGCCCATTGCATAGATCGTGCGTCCAAAGCGGGTAAAAAAGCTCAGATAAATGGCCACGATCAACATAATGGGGCCAACCAGGGTGGTGGGGTAGATGTAGGCTTTCGATATAAACGGAATGTGGATCGGCGTCAGGGCGAAGGTTCTATAGACGTCGTTTGTAATGGTCACTGAAGTCAGACTGATGATGTAAGCCATCCCGCGGGTGAAGAAAAGGCCCATCAAGGTCGCTATGAACGGCTGGACTTTGAGAGATTGAATGATCCAGCCCATCAGCGCTCCCAAGGCCACGCCCATGACAATCATTAGCGGAAGCACGATGAATGGGCTTACCCCCGCGCGCAGCAGCGCAGCCGAAGCGGTGCTGACCAGGGCGATCATTCCGCCCACCGAGAGGTCAATCCCGCCTCCGCCACTCAAGATCACCATGGTCATCCCAATCGAAACCAGGAGCAAGCTGCTGTCATTGATGAACAGGTTAAAGAACACTTGTGGCTTTCGCATAGCAGGATACAACTGACCACCGGCGAAGTAAACCGAAAGAAAAATCACCAGGGTTAACAGTAGTGCGCCATAGCGTGCAACAAAGGTTTTAATTCGCTCGATCATGTTGAGAACCTCTTCGCTCGAATAGCCGATTCGTCAAACGGCGGGAATAATCCGAGTAGAGCAGGATAACCAGCAAGACCAGTACGGCCTTGGCGGCTAGCAGGGCGTTGGCCGGCACCCCCAGGCTATAGACCGTGACCGTGAAGGTCCAGATCACGACCGCGCCGATCACACTGGCCAGCAGGGAAAACCGCCCACCGGTCATCAAAGTTCCGCCCATGACGACCGACAGGATGGCATCCAACTCGTAGTTCAACCCGTTGTTGTTGCCATCTGCGCTGTGGACGTAGGAGCTGAGAATGAGACCGGCGATCGCGCCACAAAACCCACAAAAGGTATAAGCCAGCAGTTTGACGTTTTTCTCGTTGATGCCGCTATAGTAAGTCGATTTGGTATTGATCCCGACGGACTCAATGAACAGACCAATCGCGGTTTTGCGCACCAACAGCCAGGCCAGCAGCAACACAGCCGTCACAATATAAATCGAGACTGGCAAGCCCAGGATATAGCCGTTGCCAAACCAGAAATAGGGCGTGTAATAGATCGTCATAATCTGCCCATTGGTAATCAATTGCGCAATGCCGCGTCCGGCAACCATCAGGATCAGCGTGGCGACCATCGGCTGGATTTTGGCCCTGGAAACCAATAGCCCGTTCCATAACCCGCACAATGTACCGGCGGCAAGATCGGCCAGGATGATGATAGGGAGGGGAGTATTCGTTGCGTTCCTGGTCAAGATGTCATTCGTGATCAATTGATTCCCCAGCGCCGGATTGATGAGCACCGCCCCCATCGCTGCTGAAATGGCGATGACGGCACCCACCGAAAGGTCAACGCCTCCCGTTGCAATCACCAGGGTCATCCCGATAGCCACTAACATAAGGGGCGCACCATTGTTGAAGATGTCAACCAGGTTGCCGTACAAGCGTTTTCCGTATACAGGGTCTTCGATGATGCCGAGTTTGAAGAAGCCCGGTGCAACAATGGCGTTGAAAAGCAGGATCAGCGCCCAGGCCACCAGCGGCCAGAATAGCTGGCTTTCACGAATCTTTTTAAGAAATGTTGTCTGTTTCATACTTCTCCTGCCATGGCTTGAATAAGGGTTTTCTCATCCACGTCATTGGCGTATTCCGCAACTTTACTGCGATCACGCAGAACAGCTATGCGATCGCTGACACGCATGACTTCGTCTAGCTCAGAGGAAATAAACATACAGGACTTACCTTCCTCTGCCAGTTGTATCACCAATTTTTGAATTTCCGTTTTGGCCCCTACGTCGATGCCGCGGGTTGGCTCGTCCAGAATAAGCACCTTGGGATTTGTGGCCAGCCAACGGGCCAGAATTACTTTTTGCTGATTGCCACCGCTCAAATTCTTGACCAACTGCTCAGGTGAAGGGGTGACAATACCTAACATCTGAATATACTTGTTGGCGATTTCGTTTTGTTTTTGTGGGGAGATAAATTTGAACCACCCATACCGCGCCTGCAATGCCAGGATGATGTTTTCCCGGACGGTCAAGTCTCCCACCACACCTTCAGCTTTGCGATCTTCGGGGCACAGGGCGACCCCACGTTTTAGTGACTCAAGGGGGGAGAATTTGGTTACCTCCTTACCGTCGACGACGAGCGAGCCGGTATCTGGTGTAGTAACCCCATAGATTAAACTGACCATCTCTGTGCGCCCTGAACCTAACAATCCGGCAATGCCTAGAACTTCGCTCGCGTTTATTTGCAAATCCACCGGCTTCAGCGTTCCCGTCAATCCCAGTGCTTTGGCTTCGACCAACGGTTGCTTATTCTCGCCCCCTTCTTCCTGGGATTTCTCTTTGGCCATTGCATCCAACTCGACCAAACTACGCCCTAGCATTTTGGCGACCAGTTCAAAGCGCGGTAGCGCCGAGGCCTCGTAACTGCCTACCAGTTTGCCGTTTCTCAGTACTGTAATTCGGTCTGCGATTTGATAGACCTGATCCAAAAAATGGGTAATGAAGATGATACCAATACCCTCGCTCTTTAGTCTGCGCATGACGTCGAAGAGCAAGTTGGTTTCCTGGATATCCAGGCTGGAGGTTGGTTCATCCAGAATCAGCACCTTGGCCGACAAAACCTCCAACGCGCGCGCAATGGCTACCATCTGCTGGATGGCAATGGAGTAATTCCCCAGGGGTTTCGTTACGTCAACGTCGATGTTCAAGCGGTCGATGGCATGTTGCGCCATCTCATTCATCTTTTTCCAGTGAATGCTGCCGAAGCGATGCGGTTCGCGTCCCAACATAATGTTCTCGGCGACAGAGATATTGGTACAGAGATTGACCTCTTGATAAACCGTGCTAATGCCAAGTTCCTGGGAATGTTGAGGCGATCTCACATGCACAAACTTCCCATCAAGCGCGATGGTGCCTCTATCGGGTTGCTCCACACCTGTTAGAATCTTGATCAGCGTAGATTTGCCGGCGCCATTTTCACCTACCAGCGCATGGATTTCACCCTTTCTCAGCGAAAAATCGACGTCTTCGAGGGCAACCACACCGGGAAAGGATTTTGTGATTCCCACCATTTCTACGATATTGTTTGGATTGTTCATAGAAGTACCTGCCCGCAATTATGTGTGTGGGATAGAGAAGCGCCGTGGACAAACACGTCGCTTCTCTATCGACCAGGTTTGCTTGCGCGACTTATCGCGCGATTGTCCGGTTTAGTACTTGCGAGTCGGCAGCAACTCAGCGGCGTTGTCCGGGTAATAGACCGTTTCGTTGGTGAGAACTTCCCGCTCGATTGGCTCGCCGTTCATGAGTTTGAGTGCCATTTCGTAGACCTGCGGTCCGAGCAAAGGATTGCACTCGACATCCGCCTGGAACCAGCCATCCACCATAGCCTGGAAGCCGCCACGCGTGCCATCCACGGAGACGATGAAGAGATCGCCAGGCTTGACGCCCGCCGCCTTCAGCGCCTCGATAGCGCCGATGCCCATATCGTCATTGTGGATGAAGATACCCTGGAAATCCACACCGGGCTTGTATTTCTGCAGGAAAGCCTGCATCACGGGCAGCGCCTCGGCGCGGGTGAAGTTACCGGTCTGCGAGTCGATGATCTCGATATTGGGATTGAGCTTGGCGCGGAATCCCTCGGCGCGCCCAACAGCTGCACCGGAGCCGGTTGTTCCCGAGAGTTCCAGGACCTTGGCGCCATTCGGGAAGTGTTTGTTGAATTCCTCGGCGGCGCGTTCGCCTTCCAACTTCATGTCCGAGCCAATGTGTGCGGCATACAGGTCTGGACTGGCGCTGACACTGCGGTCCACGATGATGACGGGAATCCCGGCATTCTTAGCCTCCGTCAAAACTGCCTCCCACCCATCTTCCACCACGGGGGGCAGGCCGATGACATCGACTTCCTGCTGGATGCAGGAGCGCATAGCGGAAATCTGGTTCTCCTGCTTCTGCTGGGCATCAGAAAAGATCAAGCGAATACCCAACTCGCCGGCGGTCTCTTTGAACGAAGCAGTGTTCGCAGTGCGCCAGTCGCTTTCTGCACCGAGCTGCGGATAGCAGAACGTCATATCGGTATATTTGCAGTTTGGCGCGCAGCTGGCCTTTTCAGATGCGGGGGCTTTGTTGCCACAGGCTGTCAGAAGCATGGCAGCCACAACGATCACCAAGATATAGTTTTTGAAGCGAAACATGATCCTCTCTCCTTAAAATATGTGTTGGTTCTCCTTGCGGAGATGTTTGTGATATAGTAAGTACGCGATGTGGTCCTATTACGGGCCGTATCGCTTGGTCGGAAGTGTCTGCCTGACAAGGGTGTTGATTGGGCAGGCACTTCTTCTTCCGATCTCGAAAATTGTTCTGTTATTCACCTCCTTTCTCTTCCAGATTTAACCGTTTGCTATCACCTGTTGACGCAGCGACTTGAGACGCTTCATCACGTCGTTGCCCCCACGTCCAAAGTGATCGTGCAAGCGGACGTAATCGGCGTAGAGTTGGTCGTAGATGGCCTTGTGCGCCGGGATGGGCTTGTAGACGTGCTCCTGCAAGTGGGCCATTGCTTGCGCCGCCTCGAAAATCGTCCGGTGACCACCGGTCGCTTTGCCCGCCGCTACCGCGGCGAACATCGCCGAGCCGAGCGCGCCGGCTTGATCGGTGCCGGCGAGTTTGATCTCGCGCCCTGTCACATCGGCGTAGATTTGCATGAGCAGGTGATTGCGCCCCGGCAAGCCGCCGCAGGCAACGATCTCATTCACAGGGACGCCGCCGGTTTGGAACGCCTCGATGATGATGCGGGTGCCGTAGGCGGTGGCTTCGATCAATGCGCGGTAGATGTCTTCCGGGCGAGTCGCCAGCGTCGCCCCCAAAAGCAGCCCCGTCAAATCCGCGTCTACCAGAATCGAGCGGTTGCCGTTCCACCAGTCGAGTGCCAGCAGTCCGTGTTCGCCGGGTTTCTGACGCGCCGCCAGCGTTTCGAGCCATTGGTGGATGGTCAGCCCGCGCCGCGCCGCCTCCTCGTGGTAGGCGGGCGGCACGCAGTTCTCGACGAACCAGGCAAAGTGATCGCCCACGCATGACTGGCCTGCCTCGAAGCCAAAAAACCCAGGGATAATGCCGTCTTCTACCACCCCGCACATCCCCTCGATGATGCGCTCTTCCTTACCAAGCGTCATCAGGCAGGTCGATGTCCCCATGATCGCCACCATCTGCCCAGGGCCGACGACGGTGGAGGCCGGGACGGCGACATGCGCGTCTACGTTGCCGACCGGCACGGCGATGCCGGGCTGCAATCCGATCTTTTCCGCCATAGCGATGGTGAGTGTGCCGGCGCGTTGTCCCAACGGGTAAATCTCGCGCGATAGCTTTTCGTCGACAACATGGCGCAGGGAAGGATTGAGGGCGGCGAAGAAAGCGTCGCTGGGATACCCGCAACGCTTGTGCCAGAGCGCCTTATACCCGGCAGTGCAGGCATTGCGTTTCTCCTCGCCGGTGAGTTGCAGCACGATCCAGTCGGCGGCTTCGATGTAGCGATCTGCTGCCGCGTAGACTTCTGGCGCTTTGTTCAGTGTCTCCCAAATTTTGGGGATGAGCCACTCGGACGAAATCTTGCCGCCGTACAGGTCGAGCCAGGTCTCGCCGCGCTGACGCGCGATTTTGTTCAGCTCGTTGGCCTCTGGCTGCGCGGCGTGGTGTTTCCAGATCTTCACCCAGGCGTAGGGGTTGTTCCGCCACTGCGGAAGCATACAAAGGGGTACACCTCTGGCATCGATGGGCAACATCGTGCAGGCGGTGAAGTCCGTGCCAATACCGATGACGTCTTCTGCTGCCACACCGCTGGCGCGCAACACAGCGGGGATGGTCTCTTCCAGAACTGTGATGTAGTCCTGCGGGTTTTGCAGTGCGAAGTTTGGGGGGAGGGGAGCATCGCTGCCGGGAAGGTGCGTGTCGATCACGCCATCACCATAGGGATATACGGCACTTGCTACCTCTTCCCCGGTTGCCACGTTGACCAGGACGGCCCGCCCTGATTCGGTCCCATAATCTACGCCGATGGTGTATTTGTCAACGCCCATAAACGATTCCTCTGTGAAAAGAGTTACAGGTTCACGGTTGAAAGTTGATTGTCTGGCTTTGCCGGCGCATTTCATGCAACCGCAATCATGACGCGGTGAGTTATGGCTTCAGCAGTAACACTGACGACTATCCGACTACTTTCGCAAGAGTGAACTTGCACGCACCACCAACTCCGGTTGCAGGATGACAGCTTCTGGCGGGCAGGTGGCGCCGTTTTGTTTTGCCTCGATGACCTGGCCCAATTTTCGGACCGCGAGACGGCCTAGCTCGACCATGTCCTGGCGCATCGTAGAGAGCGCAGGAAAGAAGTATTCGGCATCCTGTACATCGTCGTAGCCGATGATGGCGAGGTCTTCGGGAACGCGACGCCCCACCTGTCGCGCCATCTTCAGCGCGCCGACGGCCATGCGGTCATTACAGGCGAAGACGCCGTCGATTTCGGGGTAGCGGCTCAGCAGTTGGGTGAGGCCGTGTTCACCACTGATGGCCGACCAGTTGCCTTCGACCACGTACCCCTCCTTGCGGGGCAAACCGACGCTTTCCAGCGCGTCTTTCCAGCCGAATTTGCGCTGACGCGCTTCCCACCAATCTAGCGGCCCGGTGATCAAGCCGATGTGCTGACAGCCTTGCGCGATCAGGTGCCGGGTTGCCATCAGTCCCCCGTTGTAGTTGTCCACGGCTGCCACAAACCGGTCTGGACGCGGTTCCGTACTAAGGAAGATGATGGGAACGGAAGGCCACCGCTTCTTGTCATCCAACCAGGCATGATTCCCACCGATCTCCGGCACCGCCCAGATGATGCCGTCCACATAACGTGATTGCATCCGCTCCAGGAGTTCCTCAACGTTATTGGTCTCTGGCTGACGAATAAGATGGAGCAGCAGGGTGTAGCCCAGTTCGCTGGCTTCTTGTTCGATGCCGGAGATCGTACAGGAGGGGCCGTAAAATTCCAGGCCATATCCCACAACACCTAAAGTGCAACTCCGTTTGGATTTGAGGCTGCGTGCCGTATCGCTTGGGCGATACCCCAGTTCTCCAACCGCTTTCTGGACACGTTGACGGGTCTCCTCACGGATATAATTGCTTTGTCCGGCCAGGACTCGGCTGACCGTGGCTTTGGAAACACCAGCGACGCGCGCAACATCCGCTATGGTAGTACGCGACATGCTTTGTGACCTTTTGTGTGATGATGGTTTGCGAGTATTTGCAGAAATCGATTTCAGAAATCGATTTCTGAAATCGATTACATTTTATAACAAATTTCATGGTTTGTCAATAGGCAATTTCGAAGATTTCGTCAATTGCGTGGAAATTGACAACCGCAGGGTTCGCAATTAAGATGAGGTTGTTTACAATTCATGGGGTGTGCTGGTGCGAGGGATGATGAAGACGCTGTTGGCGAAGGGTTTGCGTCTGCTGGAGGTCGCTGTCGTTGTTGTTATCTTAGGCAACGCATTTTTCAGCCGTCTGGGAGTGGTGCGTTTCCACGGTGACGAAAGCCACTGGATTGCGACCAGTTGCTACCTCGAAGCCCTGGTACCGTCTCGCTTTGCCGAACCGGAGTGGTTGCGCCGGACCAGCGTCCCCGACACATTCTCCGCGCCGGGATGGTTGGCTGCCACACTGGCGCCAGAGGCGTCCGCCACCCATGTCTGGAGCGCGCATTACTGGACACTGACGCAACCCCCAGTTTCGCGGTACTTGATCGGGCTGGGGCGCATCGCGGGCGGGTATGCCGTGGCCGATCTGAACATTCCCTGGGATTTCCATATCCCCGATGCGCAGAATGTTGCGATGGGGGCGCGTCCGTCGTCGGGCGTGCTCTGGTCGTCACGGGCGGCGATGGCGTTTCTGTCGGTCATCAGCGGCGTGATTTTATTTCTCCTGGTGCGCCGTTGCGGCGGGGCGATTGCCGGGTACAGCTTCCTGGGGATGTACGCGGGATCGGCGTACTTTTTGACCCACTTACGCCGTGCGATGAGCGAAGCTCCCCTGCTGTTTTTCACCACCCTGGCATTACTGTGCGCTGCGCGCGCGCTGACGGTATCGCCGCGGCGTTTGGGACGGTCGGTGGCCTGGTTGCTGCTGATGGGCGTTTGCGCCGGGCTGGCCGGCGCGGCGAAGCTCAACGGCCTGGCGCTCGGTTTCGCCGCGGCAGTGTTGTGTGTGGTGGTCGCTTTCCGCTACCGTGGCCGGGATGTGAAGCGCTGGCGGGTGGCGTTCCTGGCGGCGCTGCTGGTGATGATGATCGCGGTGGGCGTCTTCATCCTTGTCAATCCGTTCCTCTACCCGCAGCCTGTGCTCCGCACCGTCGCTATGATCCTGTTTCGGCGGTGGGAGATGACCAACCAGGCCAGCAGATACCCTGAATGGCACATTCCTGATTCCACCGCCCGGATATTCATCGTCTCAATGCGCGTCTTCCGCGATTATCCCGCTGTACATGTCGAATTCTTTAATGAAGGGTTGACCGCACTCGGCCTGTACTTGCTGATTCAGGGGGTGTGGCGGTGGTTGGGGAGGAAAAAACGCATCGTTGATGCAGCGAGAATCGAGGCGGGAACCGGCCTGGCAATTCTGGTTGTCGCCGCGGTTACTGCGTTGCCTCCCTTACTGACCCCCCTGGATTGGGATCGCTACTATCTATATCCGGTCCTGTTCGTCTCCGTGATCGTGTCCGTGAGCCTGGGATGGATTGCGAGCCACTGGCGGGAAGTGGTCGCGTTGTACACCGAATCGTAATCTCCCTCGATCTTTTATTTGCGCGTTTCCCCTGCCTGGATTAGAATACTCCTCGTGCACCTAAACGCTTAAACAGTAAGCAGGTTGACTACGGGACTCAGCAAATCTAATTTTGCCTGGTCTGGATCGCCAGTCCCAGACCAGAACGGGGCTCTGACGATCCCCTGTAGCATTTTTGGATCTACTGGGACTACCCGACTATCTGACTATTTTCAGGAGGCTTATCAAGCATGTCACACCATTCGCACGACCGTTATCGGAACATCAACGTCGCCATCTACTGCACCGTCTACGATGTGCAGAAAATGGCGGACCTGGCCTGGCTGGAGCAGCGTTTCGATGTCATCAGCCGCTACCTCAAGGTGAACAAGGTCTATCTGGAAACGCACCGCGACGCGATCATCGCGCCGGAAGCGACGATGGTGCAGGCCAAACAGTTCTTCGCCGCGCGCGGCGTGGAAACGTCCGGTGGGATCACCTACACCGTCAACGAGCGCAACCGCTTCCAGACCTATTGTTATAGCAACCCGGCAGACCGCCAGAAGGTGAAGGAAATCGCCAAATACACCGCCAGCCTGTTCGACGCCTTTATCCTCGACGACTTTTTCTTTACCAACTGCAAATGCCCGCAGTGCATCGCCGCCAAAGGCGAGCGGAGCTGGACCGAGTTTCGCCTGGCGCAGATGACGGAGGCCGCGCAAAACCTGGTCATCGGCCCGGCAAAGGCCGTCAACCCCAAGGTTCAAGTCACCATCAAGTATCCCAACTGGTACGAGCACTTTCAGGGCCTCGGCTTCAACCTGGAGACCGGACCGGCGCTGTTCGACGCCATCTACACCGGCACGGAAACCCGCGACCCGGTGTTCAGTAACCAGCACTTGCAGGCGTATCACGGCTACTCGATTGTGCGTTACTTTGAAAACATCAAGCCCGGCGGCAACCAGGGCGGCTGGGTGGACCCGTTCGGTTCGTTTTTCCTCGACCGCTACGCCGAGCAATTGTGGCTGACGTTGTTTGCCAAAGCGCCGGAGATCACGTTGTTTCACTTTGGTCAGTTCGAGCCGCGTCCCCTCGATGCCAGACAACGCGCGCCGTGGCAAGGCAGCGGTTCCAGTTTCGACTTTGACGCGATGCTGGCTCCCTGGTTGCAAGCTGATGGCAGTTGGCCTGCGGAGGCGTCATTGGCTATGGCCGCCGGGTATGCCCTCGCGCACATCGATCCCGTGATCGCCGAACTCGGCAATCCACTGGGCGTGGCGAGCTACAAGCCTTTCCATTCGACCGGCGAGGACTTTTTGCACAGCTACCTGGGCATGCTCGGCATCCCCATCGAGTTGCGCCCTGACTTTCCTGCCGACGCCCCGCTGATCCTGCTGACCGAAGCGGCCAAATTCGACCCGGACATCGTGGCGAAAATCAAAAGGCAACTGCTGGACGGCAAAACCGTCGTTGTCACCTCCGGCTTGTTCAAGGCATTGCAGGATCGCGGCATCCGCGACATCGTCGAGTTGGATGTCACCGATCGCAAGGCTATGGTGCAGGATTACCTGATCGGGCGGTTCCGCATGGTTCATTCGGACGAGGCCGTGCTGCTGCCCCACATTGACTACCTGACCAACGACTCGTGGGAGGAGATTTCCGGCACGTCGCGCACCACAGGCCACCCGCTGCTGCACTTCGCGGCCTACGGCAACAGCGCGCTCTATGTCCTCACCATCCCCGACAATTTCGACGATCTGTACAAGCTGCCGCTGGAGGTGCTGGCGCGCATCCGTGAGCTGCTTTTGCGCGACCTCTACGTCCGCGTGGATGGCCCGGCGCAGGTGATGTTGTTCGTGTACGACAACGCCACCTTCATCGTCGAGTCCATCCTGCCGGAAGCCGCCGAGGTGCGCATTGTCACCGATACTGCCGTGACCGCCATCCGCGACCTGCTGACCGGCGAGACGTTGAGCGACGCCGAACCCATCCTCGACTGGCGCGGGCAGAGCACCGGCAAGCACCGCTTCACCGCCACGCTCAAGCCGCGCTCGTACCGGGTGTTCCGGCTGGGAGAGAAATCCTAACCGCGAATCGCGCGAATCTTCGCCAAAAAAAGATTCGCGTAGATTAGCGAGATTCGCGGTTTGTTTTTTAGGGAGGAACCAATGACTGAGAAAACATACACTTTGGCAGACTTGCGCATCCGCGACCCGTTTATCGTGCCCGACGAGGCCACGCAAACCTACTACCTGGTCGCGTCTTTGCCTGCCGGCAACGAGGGGCGGCCCGCCGTCGGCCTCTACGCCAGCGCTGACTTGCAGACCTGGACCGGCCCGACCATTGTCTTTGAGACGCCCGCCGATTTCTGGGCGCAGGGGCCGATCTGGGCGCCGGAGCTGCATCGTTACAACGGCAAATACTACCTCTTCCTCACCTTCAACACCGACGATCCCTTGCCCCCAGGCGCGCCGCTCCCGGAAGGCGAACTGCCGCCCTGGTGGTCCAGGTTCGTCAAGCGCGGTTCGCAGGTGCTCGTCGCCGACTCGCTCTTGGGGCCATACCGTCCCTTCCGCAACGCCGCGCACACGCCGCCGGAGCTGATGATCCTCGACGGCACGCTGTGGGTGGAGGACGGCGTCCCGTACATGATCTACTGCCACGAGTGGGTGCAGATCCGCGACGGCACGGTTGATCTGGTGCGCCTCACGCCCGATCTCTCGGCCATCGAAGGCGAGCCGGTCACGCTCTTCAAGGGCAGCGACGCGGCCTGGACGCGCCCCGGTATGGAACGCTATGTCACCGACGGGCCGTTCGTCTACCGGATGCCCAGCGGCAAGCTGCTGATGCTGTGGGCGACGCTGGGCTGGTTCGGCTACACACAGCTCATGGCGATCTCCGAGTCGGGCAGCATCCACGGGCCGTGGACACAGTGCCAGCGCCCGCTCTTTATGGATGACGGCGGGCACGGGATGATTTTCCACCGCTTCGACGGCGCACCGATGTTGACGTTGCACCATCCCAACCACCCGCCGCACGAACGCCCGCTCATCTTTGAGCTGGAACCCGACGGCGACGCCTTTGCCATCGTGCGCAAACCGCCGAGCGGTTACCCCTTTGCCGATCCCAACCTGCCCACGGAGGAACGGATCGATAATTTGCTCTCGCTGATGACGGTCGGCGAAAAGATCAACTGCCTGGGGACGATCCCCAATGTGCCGCGCCTGAACGTCTGGGGAACGGGTCACGTCGAGGGCCTGCACGGGCTGGCGATGGGCGGCGCGCCGGGGAACTGGGGCCGACCGTCGCCCGTGCCGACGACGCAGTTCCCGCAGGCGATCGGCCTGGCCGAGACGTGGGACCCCGACCTGGTGCGGCAGGCCGCCGCCGTCGAAGGCTACGAGACGCGCTACATGGCGCAGAGCAAGCGCTTCCGGCGCGGCGGGCTGGTGGTGCGCGCCCCCAACGCCGACCTGGGCCGCGACATCCGCTGGGGCCGCACCGAAGAATGTTACGGCGAAGACCCCTTCTTTAACGGGACGCTGGTGACGGCTTTTGTCAGGGGCCTGCAAGGCGACCATCCCCGCTACTGGCAGACCGCCTCGCTACTCAAACACTTTCTCGCCAACAGCAACGAGGACGAACGCGAGTCTTCCTCCTCCGATTTCGACCAGCGGCTTTTCCGTGAATACTACTCCGTCCCCTTCCGCATGGGCATTGTGGAGGGCGGCGCGCGGGCGTACATGGCCGCCTACAACGCCTACAACGGCATCCCCTGCACCGTACATCCCATCCTCAAAGAAGTCACGGTGAACGAATGGGGGCAAAACGGCATCATCTGCACCGACGGCGGCGCGTTCACCCTCTTGGTCAGGGGCCACCACTACTATCCCGACCTGGAGATGGCCGCGGCGGCGGTGATCAAATCGGGCATCAACCAGTTCCTCGACCGCTACCGCGAAAGCGTCTCTGCTGCCGTCGCCCACGGCTGGCTCACCGAGGCCGACCTCGACGCCGTGCTGCGGGGCGTCTTTCGGGTGATGATCAAACTCGGCCTGTTCGATCCGCCGGAGATGGTGCCGTACAGCGCGATCGGCAGTGAACCCGAACTGCCCTGGGAAAGCGAAAAGCACAAGGCGCTCGCCCGGCTGGTGACGCAAAAGTCCATCGTCCTGCTCAAGAACGAAGGAAAACTGCTGCCGCTGGACAAAAATGCCCTCAAGACCGTCGCCGTGATCGGCCGGCGCGCCGACGAGGTGCTGCTCGACTGGTACAGCGGCGATCCGCCCTACGCCGTGACCGCCCTGGACGGCATCCGCGCCAAAGTGGGCGACGCTGTGCGCGTGATCTATGCCAGGGATAACGAGAACAATGCCGCCGTCGAAGCCGCACGTCAGGCCGACGTCGCCATCGTTTGCGTGGGCAACCATCCCACCGGCGACGCCGGTTGGGCGCAGTGTCCCACCCCGAGCGACGGCAAAGAGGCCGTGGACCGCCGCGCCATTGTGCTGGAGCAAGAAGAACTCATCAAGCAGGTTTACCGCGCCAACCCCAACACCGTCGTCGTGCTCATCAGCAGCTTCCCCTTTGCCATCGTGTGGACGCAGCGCCACGTCCCCGCCATCGTCCACATGACGCACAACAGCCAGGAGTTGGGCAACGCCCTGGCCGACGTGCTCTTTGGCGACGTCAACCCCGGCGGGCGGCTGGTGCAGACGTGGCCGCGCAGCCTTGAGCAGTTGCCGCCGCGCCTCGATTACGATATCCGCAAGGGGCGCACGTACATGTACTTTAACGGCGAGCCACTTTACCCCTTCGGTTTTGGCTTGAGCTACACCACCTTTGCCTACAGCAACTTGCGCCTGAGCGCCGACCATCTTCCGGCGGACGGCGAACTGACCGTCAGTCTCGACGTGACCAACACCGGCGACCGCGCGGGTGACGAGGTGGTACAGCTCTACGTGAAACACCTGCGTTCGGCGGTGGAGCGCCCCAAGAAAGAACTGAAGGGCTTCAAGCGCATCACCCTGCAACCCGGCGAGACGCAGACCGTGACGCTTACGCTCAAAGCCGAATCGCTTGCCTACTGGGAGGTCGAACGCCAGCGCTGGACCGTCGAACCCGGAACCGTACAACTCATGCTCGGCTCCTCCTCCGCCGACACCCGCCTGGACGCGATCATTGGGGTTGCGTGACAGCTTTTACCACGAATCCACACGAATTTTCACGAATAAAAACATTCGTGTAGATTCGTGAAGATTCGTGGTTCGATTTGTAAGAGGACATCATGACACAACATCGTATCGACCGCCGCGCGGTGGTGACACGGCACACCGTCATCCTTGAACGCGCCGACCCGTTGACGCCGCTCAGCGTGGGCAACGGCGCTTTCGCCTTTACTGCCGACATCACCGGTCTGCAAACCTTCCCCGATTTCCACGCGCGGGGGATGCCGCTGGGCACACACGCGGAGTGGGGGTGGCACAGCCTGCCGAATCCCGCCGGTTACCGCCTGGAAGACGCGCTCGAAGCCTACATCGTGGACGGGCGCGCCGTGCCTTACCTTTCCGGCCTGGACGCCTCTGGCGGCTACCTGCCTGCCTCGGGGTGGTTGCGCGCCAATCCGCACCGGTTGCACCTGGGGCAGCTTGGTTTTCGCATAACCAGGATGGATAACACGCCACTTTCCATCGCCGACATCGTGCGCCCGCGCCAGACGCTCGACCTGTGGGCGGGTCTGTTGGAGAGTCGCTTCACGGTGGAAGGGCAGCCGGTTCACGTGCTGACCGTCTGCCATCCGGCGCGGGACCTGCTGGCGGTGCGCGTCGCGTCACCGCTGCTGGCGGAGGACCGCCTGGCGTTGACGTTGGCCTTCCCCTACGGCGCTGCCGAGTGGGGCAACGCCGCCGATTGGACCCAGCCGGATCGCCACCAGACGCAGGCCGTTATCGACGGCAACCGGGCGGATTTCACTCGCATCCTCGACGCCGACGGCTATCACGTCCGGCTCGTTTGTTCGGCGGGAGGTCGGGTACGGGCCATCTCTGCTCACGAGTATGAGATCCGGCAGACCGGCGGCGACACCCTCGACCTCGTGCTGGCCTTTGCGCCGGAGCCGCTTGCCGATGCCCTGCCCGATTTCGACGCAACGCGCGCAGCGGCGGCCCGCCATTGGGCGGCGTTCTGGGAGAGCGGCGGCGCGCTCGATTTCTCCGCCTGCGCCGACCCCCGCGCCGTCGAGTTGGAGCGCCGCGTGGTGCTCTCGCAATACCTCACCGCCATCCAGTGCGCCGGTTCGATGCCGCCGCAGGAGACCGGCCTGACTTGCAACAGTTGGTACGGCAAGGCGCACCTGGAGATGCACTGGTGGCACGCCGCCCATTTTGCGCTGTGGGATCGCCTGCCGCTGCTCGAACGCAGCCTGCCGTGGTACGAGCGTGTTCTTCCGCTGGCGCAGGAAACCGCCGCGCGACAGGGCTATCGCGGCGCGCGTCATCGCGGCGCGCGTTGGCCCAAAATGGTCGGCCCGGACGGGCGCGAAAGCCCCAGCGAGGTCGGCGTCTTTTTGATCTGGCAGCAGCCGCATCCCATTTACTTTGCCGAACTGTGCTACCGCGCGCGCCCGCAGCGGGAAACGTTGGAAAAGTACCGCAAGATCGTCTTCGAGACCGCCGAGTTTATGGCCTCGTACCCGGTGTGGGACGGGCAGCGCTACGTCCTCGGTCCGGCGCTGATCCCCGCGCAGGAGAGCTACGCCGCCGACCGGGCGCGAAATTTGAATCCCACCTTCGAGCTGGCCTACTGGTATTGGGCGCTCGACGTGGCCCAACGTTGGCGCGAGCGGCTCGGCATGGGCCGCGACCCGCAGTGGGAGCGCGTGTTGCGCGGCCTGGCGCGCCCCACGGTGCGCGATGGCGTCTACACGGCCATCGAAACGCCGCCGTACACCATCCCCACCGATCACCCCTCGATGCTGGCGGCGCTCGGCGTCGTTTCACAGACGCCGCTGATCGATCCGGTGGTGATGCAGCGGACCTTCGAGCACGTGTTGCGCATCTGGAACTGGCCGACGACCTGGGGCTGGGACTATCCCATGTTGGCGATGACGGCGGCGCGCCTGGGCCGCCCGGAGCAGGCAGTGGATGCGCTGTTCCTCGACTCACCCAAGAACCGCTACCTGGCGAACGGTCACAACTACCAGTCCGCGCGGTTGCCGCTCTATCTGCCCGGCAACGGCGGCCTGCTCACCGCCGTGGCGATGATGGCCGCCGGTTGGGACGGCGCACCCGACCGCCCGACGCCCGGTTTCCCCGCTAACGGCGCGTGGGCGGTGCGTGTCGAGGGCTTGCGGCGGATGCCATAGGGTCTGTCAACGGATTGAACGGATTTTTCTTTAGCTGATCAATTTCTTGCGAGGTTACCGATGAGCGAATATCAATACTACGAATGGCAAACTCTCGACCGTCCGCTTTCGCCGGAAGAACAGGCCGCTGTGAACAGACTATCCAGTCACATCGACGTCACTTCGACGCGGGCGGTCGTCACCTACAGTTGGGGTGATTTCAAGCACGATCCTCTCCAGGTGCTGGCGCGTTATTTTGATGCCTTTCTCTACCTGGCTAACTGGGGCAGCAAGCGACTGGCCTTCCGCTTCCCCAAGGATTTGCTCACCCCCGATCAAATTGAGCCGTACCTGTGGGAATATCACATTGTTCTGAACCCCGTCGATGATTATCTAATCCTCGATATCTCCCTGGACGAGGAAGAAGGGGGAGATTGGATCGAAGGTGAAGGCTGGCTCTCTTCGTTGAGTCGGCTGCGTGATGACATCCTGGAAGGGGACTATCGGGCGCTGTACCTGGCCTGGTTGCGCGCTGCCGAGCTTGAGGATGCCGATGATGACGAACTTGAACCACCTGTCCCACCTGGCCTGGGTGAGATTTCTTCACCTTTGGCGAGCTTTGTCGAACTCTTTGACATAGAAGAGCATCTCCTCCAGGCTGCGGCCGAGGCCAGCCCGCCGCGTCAACCGGCGTTGACTATCCCGTTGGAAAAAGCCATTGCCCGCCTGTCGCCAACCGAACGCGATGCTTTCCTCGTTCGGCTGGCGCGCGGCGAACCCCACCTATCGTTGACGCTTAACCGGCGGTTGCAAGAGTTGATCGGCATGTCTCGCCCGGCTGTTGTCACCCCTCGTCGTCGGTGGGGCGAGGTGCGGGCGACCGCCGACCGGCTACGCCGCGAGTCAAGGCAACGCGCGGCGGCGGCTGCCGTGGCCAAACGCATCGCTGAATTGCAGGCTTTTGCGCCGCGTGAGGCAGAGGCCTGGCGTGAGGTCGAGACGCTCATAGAGGAAAAGAAAGCCGCCTCTTACGACAAAGCGGTCGCACTGCTCTGCAAGCTGCACGACCTGGCCAGGTACCAGGGCCACGAAATCGATTTTCAGGCGCGGCTTGCAAACTTGCGGGCGCGCTATGCTAACCGACCGGCATTCCTTGATCGCCTGGAACGGGCCGGGCTACGTTAATCTATGGCGTGGCGGGCGGTGTAGTGTGAAGCGCTCTTCTCACCCCAGAAACCCCAACCGCTTCGAGACCTCGCGGGCATACTTGACGACCACCTCACCCAGGCGGGGAAGCATCTCGATGGTCAGTCGGGTCGCCGGCCCCGAAATGCCCAGCGCGGCCAGCACGTTCCCGTCATAGCCCATGATGGGCGCTGCCACACAGCGCACTCCTGGATACAGCTCCTCGTCGTCCACCGCATACCCCTGGGCACTGATCTGGCGGCAATGTGCCCTGAAGTGGTCGGGTTCGGTGATCGTGGCCGGCGTGTAGCGCCGAAAGTCCAGCCGTGCGATCACCGCTTCGCGCTCCTCGTCGGGCAAAAAAGCCACCAACGCCTTGCCCACCGCCGTGCAATGCACGGCCTCTCGCTGCCCGATCTCGGTGTTGACGCTGATGACCTCCAGGCCGGCTTCCTGCGCGATGTACACAACCTGGTCTTCCATCAGCATCGCCAGGTGAACGGTCTCGCGCGTCTCCTGGAGTAGCTTTTTCATCGCCGGACGCGCATAGCGAGACACGTCGTTGTTGCCCAAAACCCGGCTGCTCATCACAATCATCCGCGGGCCGATCACATATTTCTTGCTCTCCGCGTCTTGTTCCACATACCCCCCGGACTTGAGGGTGGTCAACAAGCGGTAGACGGCGCTCTTGTCCTGCGCCAACAGCCTGGCTAACTCCGAGACGCCCAACGCCCGATCGCTATCGGCCAAAACCTCCACCAGGCGCATCCCTTTAAGCAGGGAACCGCTGTTTGTCCGCGCCATATCGTCACACTCCTCTAAATGTCAACGGATTGGAAAGAGAAAAATCCGTTCAATCCGTTGACAGATTTCTTATCCTTGTGAGAGATTATACAAAAACGTTGCATATTTGTCAACATCCGTTGACAAATACGATACGACGTAGTATAATGGAGAGCGAAATCTCAATCGCTTTGCGCTGGTCCCCAGCCGAAAGGATGGTATCTATGCAATTGACCGGTGGAGAAATCGTGATTGAATCCCTCGTTCGTCATCGCGTTCCCTATCTGGTGGGCATCCCCGGCCACGGCTGCCTGGGCCTGGTGGATGCGCTGAGAAATCACCCGGGTCGTGTCCAGCTCCTTCAAGTGCGCCACGAGCAGAGCGCCGTCCATCTGGCCGATGGCTATTACCGGCTCACCGGCACGCCGCTGGCCGTCTTGACCTCGATCGGCCCAGGGGCGATGAACACGGTGATCGGCGTGGCCTCGTGCTACGTGGACTCGATCCCCGTGCTGGTGCTCACCGGCAACGCGCACACCCACATGGCCGGGCGCGGCGTCCTGCAAGAGATCGAACGCCAGCGGGACGCCGACAGCCTCAGCGTGTTTGCGCCGATCGCCAAACGCACGTGGCGGCCTACGCGCGTAGACCGGCTGCCCTCTATCCTCCGGCGCGCCTTTATCGAAATGCTTGGCGGACGGCGCGGCCCGGTCGTCGTTGACCTGCCGATGGATGTGCAGTGCGACAGCGTCGAGGTGCAACCGGAAGCGCTGGGTGACATCCGGCCGGCCGGCCGCCCCATGCCCGACCCGGCATGGATCGAACAGGCCGGACGGTTGCTGCTGCAAGCGCAACGCCCCGTTCTGGTCGCCGGGGGTGGGGTGATCGCCGCCCGCGCGTGGAACGAGCTGCGCGCGCTGGCCGAGTTCCTCGGCGCGCCGGTGGTGACCACGATGATGGGCAAAGGCGCTTTCCCCGAAGACCATCCCCTTTCCGGCCTGCACGGTGGCTCCAAGGGCACCACCTGCGGCAATGCGCTCACCGCCCGCGCCGACGTGCTCCTGGCGGTCGGCATGCGCTTTGCCGACGAGTCCACTTCCTCCTACCGCCAGGGGGTGACCTATGCCATCCCGCCCACACGGCTGATCCACATTGACCTGGACCCGGCAGAGATCGGCAAGAATTATCCGGCCGAAGCAGGCATCGTGGCCGACGCCCAGGCCGCGCTGGCCGCGCTGTTGGCATGGCTGAAGGCGCACGCTGCCCCCCGCGATTATACCACCGGCGCCTATTTCGCCGAAATTCAGCATCTGCGCCAGGCGTGGCTGTCCCGCGTGCGCGAGCTTGCCGCTTCCGACCATACGCCGGTCACCATCTCCCGTCTGATCGCCGAGCTGCGCGCTTTTCTCCGCCGGGATGCCATCGTCCTGACCTCGTCGGGGAACACTCAGGCCCAATGGTTCCAGGAAGCGCCGGTCTATGAGCCGCAGACCAACCTGACCACCGGCGGCTTTAGCACGATGGGCTGGACGGTGCCTGCCGCGTTGGGGGCCAAACTGGCCGCGCCGGATCGCCAGGTGGTCGGCCTGCTGGGCGACGGCGATTTCCTGATGACGGTGCAAGAGCTGGCGACGGCGGTGCAGTACGACCTGCCGGTCGTCTACGTGGTGGCGAACAACGCTGGCTGGATCGCCATCCGCGACCTGCAAGCGGCGGTCTACGGGCCGGAACGGGCGGTGGGCGCCGAGTTCCTCAAAGACGAGCGGCCCATTTCTCCCGATCTGGCGGCCATCGCCCGCGGCTTTGGCTGCTATGCCGAACGCATCTCCGCCCCGGACGAGGTGCGTCCGGCGTTGGAGCGGGCCTTTGCCTCCGGGCAACCGGCGGTGGTCGAGGTGCTGGTCGAGCGCAACTACCCTCTTTCCGGCAGCCCGGCGGTGGGATGGTGGGATGTGCCGGTGCCTACCTATTTGCGTGCAGAACGGGCCCGCTACGAGCAGGAACGGGCCGAGGAACAATAAGTGGGAGGATGGAATGTCACCGATTCGAGTTGCCATTGTGGGCTGTGGTCGAATTTCCGATTTGCACGCGCTGGGCTATCGTGACATAGAAGACGCGCGCATCGTCGCCGTATGCGACACCGACCGCCGTCGCGCCCAGACGCAGGCCCGCGTGTGGGGCGTGGAGCGGGTCTACACCGATTACCGCCAGGTGCTGGACGACCCGCAGGTTGACCTGGTGGAGTTGCTGGTGCCGCACGACCTGCACGCTTCGATGACCGTAGCGGCGTGTCGGGCCGGCAAGCACGTTTCGGTGCAAAAGCCGATGGCGCACACCGCTGCGGAGGCCGATCAGATGATCGCAGCGGCGCGCGAGGCGGGGGTGGTGTTGCGGGTGTACGAGAATTTCGTCTTTTATCCGCCGCACGTCCAGGCGAAGGCGATGCTCGAGGCCGGCGAGATCGGCGAGCCGCAGATGATCCGTCTCCACGTGAGCACCGGCAAGAGCAAGACCGGCTGGAAGGTGCCGTTGAGCGCGTGGGCGTGGCGCTTTGATCAGAAACGGTGTGGCGGCGGGCCGCTGGTTTTTGACCACGGCTATCACCTCTTTTCGCTGGCCTATCACCTGATGGGGCCGGTGGAGCGGGTGGTGGCCTGGATCGACCGCTCGCCGGTTATGCCGACCAAGTATCTCGATGCGCCGTCCGTGATGATGTTTCAGTTCAAGGCCCCCCGTCGCTATGGGGTGATGGACTTTGCCCACACGCCGGAGATGATGATGGACTCGCTCTATTACAACGACGACGACCGGGTGGAGGTGATCGGCGAACGGGGCATCATCTTTGTCAACCGCTGCACGGCCAAAACGGTAGACCTGCCGCCGTTGATGCTCTTTCGGGACGGCAAGACCACGGCGATCCCTGTGGAGCGTGTGGAATGGCACGACAGTTTCGTGGATTGCACCCGGCACCTGATCGAGGTGTTGCGCCATGGCGGGCAGCCGGTGCTGGACGGGCCGACGGGCAAGGCGGTGCTCCAATTCACCCTCGCCGCCCAGATCTCGGCCCGCGAAGGCCGCGAAGTGCGACCGGATGAGGTGGATTGACCTGGAGGAGGCAGATGAAAGCCATTGTGGTCGGATCGGGCGTGGCCGGGCTGACGACGGCTGCGTATTTGTCCAGGGCCGGACATCAGGTGACGGTGTATGAGCAGTATGAGGAAATCGGCGGTGTGACGGCCACCCTCCGTCGGGACGGCTTTGGTTGGGACCTGGGCCCGCTGCTCCTGGAAGGGTTTGGGCCGGGCGAACCGGCCGGGGAAATCCTGGCCGAATTGGGGATTGCCGGGCAGGTGCGCACGCTGCGCGACGACCGGGGCGCCGTCTTTCCGGATTTCGCCTTCTGGAAACCGGCCGAGTATGCCGGGCCTTACTGGCGGCGCGAACACCTGCGGCGACTCTTTCCGGAGGAAGGGGAAGGGCTCGACCGTTACTATCAGTTCTACGAGCGGATGATGGATCTGATGGCGCTGGGCCGGCGGGCCGAACGGGCCGGCGGGCCGGCGGCCCTTTGGCTCAAGGCCCGCATGGGGCTCCTGTTTCGCCATGTCCGGCACATGCAAGACTGGAACAGCAAGCAAGTGCTGGACTATTTTTTCCGGCGGCCGGAGATCAAGGCCGTTTACACGGCCATCCTGGCCGATTTTGTCGTCCGGCCCAGCCAGTTTCCGGGGTTGGGTATCCCGGCGGTAAACTCGGAGATTGCCTTCGACAAGCGCATTCCCCTGGAAAAAGCCGGGATCGGGCCACGTCTCAGTTTCCGCTACATCCTGGGTGGGTGTGGTCAACTGGTGCAGGCGCTGGCCGGTGTCATTCGGAACGGCGGGGGGCAGATTCGGACGGGCGCGCCGGTGGCCCGCGTGGTGATCGAGGAGGGCCGGGCGACGGGGGTGAGCCTCGCGGATGGGCAGACCGAGCGGGCCGATGTGGTGGTGCTCAGCGGCGGGGCGCGGGAGACCTTTGGCCGCCTGGTCGAGCGCCGCTTTCTGCCCGCCGAGTTCGCCGCACGGGTGGACGACCTGCCGCTGGAAGAGTCGGTGTTGATGGTGCACCTGGGGATTGATTTCGATCCCACACCCTACCAGCCGGCGGCGCTGTGTTACTATTACAATACCTACGATGTGGAAGGATCGGTCGGTCGCTGTCAACGCGGCGAGTATCACGAAGGACGCGACGGCTTCCTCATCTATGTCCCCTCGCAACATTCGCCGGAACTGGCCCCGCCGGGCCACCACGCGGTGACGGTTTACACCATCGCGCCCAACCGGTTGTGCGAAGGAAGCTGGGCCGAGCGACGGGACGAGCTGGCCGAGAAGCTGTTGGCCGAAGCGGAACGGATCATCCCCGGCCTGCGGGAGCGCGCGTCGGTCAAGGTGGTGCTCACCCCGGAGGATTTCCGGCGGCGGACGTATCAGGAGCATCACAGTTTTGGCGGGTGTGCGCCGGTGATGGGCAAGGAGGGCATCCCGCACCGCACGCCCATTGCCGGGTTGTGGTTTGTCGGTTCGCAGAGTCAAAGCGGCGGCGGCGTCACCAACGTGATGAGCGGCGCCCGCCGGGCAGCGCAGATGATTCTCAAGAGGTGAGCGATGAACGAGCAAACGGACAAACTCTCGATCAAGACCAAACTTATCTACGGGGTGGGCGACATCGGCAACGCCGTCGTCAACTCGGCGGTACAGTTCTTCCTGCTGGCGTTTTATACCGACGGCGCATTGATCGCCGCCGGTCTGGCCAGCACGGCGCTGTGGGTCGCCAAGTTCTGGGATGCGGTCAACGATCCCTTGTTCGGCTGGATTTCCGACCGCACCACTTCGCGCTTTGGCAAGCGCCGTGTGTACATGATTTTCGGCGCGCTGCCGCTGGCCGTCTCCATTGCTTTGCTCTGGTTCGTGCCCCGCGGCATGTCGAATGTGGGGGTCTTTATCTGGATTGCCCTCACCTTTATGCTTTTCGATACATTGTGGACGCTGACCAACGTGCCCTACTATGCGCTGACCGCCGAATTGACCGACGACTATGACGAACGCTCCAGCCTGACCGCCTTTCGCATGGTGCTCGGCGTGCCGGCGTACATTGTGGGCGCTGCCCTGACGCCGTTTCTGGTCGGCCTGTTCGCGGACAAACGGACGGGCTATGGCGTGATCGGCGTGGCCTATGGGCTGCTGGCCGCGGTGGTGTTGTGGATCGCGGCTGCCGGCATCCGCGAGCGCGCGCACATCGCCGAGAGCAAGGCCGAAACACCCCCGCTGCGCACGTTTTTGGCCACCTTCCGCAACCGGCCCTTTGTGCGGCTTGTTGTGGCCTTTTTGCTCGCCAATGTGGCCTTTGCGCTGATCAAGACGCTGCTCTATTATTTCCTCACCTACCAACTGGACATGGAAAAACAGGTGTCGGTGGTGATGTTCATCTTGTTGCTGCTGGTCGTGCTGTTTCTTTTCCCCTGGAAAAAACTGTCCGAGCGCCTCGACAAGGGGCCGGCCTACGCCATCGGGCTGCTCATCGGCGGAGTGGCCATGGCGTTGACCTTTTTCCTGCCGCATGGGCCGACGCCGTGGGTGTACGTCATCGCGGTCCTGGCCGGCATCGGCTTTTCGGCGCAATGGGTTTTCCCCTGGGCGATGGTGCCCGATGTGGTCGAGATTGACCGGCTGGACACCGGCGAGCATCGCGGGGGGATGTATTACGGGGTCTGGGGGCTGGCGACCAAGCTCTCCGATGCGCTGGGCCTGGTCGCTGCCGGTTGGGTCTTGCAGCTCTCCGGTTATGTGCCCAACGTGGCGCAGAGCGCCAATACGTTGTTGGGCATTCGTTTGTTCTTCGGCCCGGTGCCGTTGCTCTTTATCCTGCTCGCCCTGCCGCTGCTGATCTGGTATCCGATCACCCGCCGGAGCCACGCCGCGCTGTTGGCGAAACTCGAGACGGCCGGGAAGGAGTAATGGATGAAAGGACGCGGGCTGGTCGGTGCGTATGCGCGTGGGTTGTACCACGCATGTGGGGTGCGGCAGCCGGAAGGACGGCCGTTGATCGGGATTGCCAACTCGTGGAATGAGTTGGTCCCCGGCCACATCCACCTTCGGCAGGTGGCGCAGGCGGTCAAAAAGGGCGTGCGGGCGGCCGGCGGCATCCCGCTCGAGTTCAACACCATCGCCCTGTGCGACGGCATCTGCCAGGGGGCGGGGATGCACGCCGTCTTGCCCAGCCGCGAGATCATCGCCGCCTCGGTCGAGTTGACGGCGCGGGCCTACGGATTCGACGCGCTGGTCTGCCTGGCCTCGTGCGACAAGATCGTGCCGGGGATGTTGATGGCGGCGGCGCGGCTCGACCTGCCGACCCTCTTTGTCAGCGGCGGGTTGATGGCCGAGGGGGAATGGGAGGGTGAGCGGCTGGTGACCAGCGACATCAAAGAGGCCATCGGTCGCGCCCGCCGGGGTGAGATCAGCCGGCGCCGGTTGCACCAGATCGAACGGGCGGCGTGTCCCGGCCCCGGCGTGTGCAATATGCTGGGCACGGCGAACACGATGTGCGTGGTGTTGGAGGCGGCGGGGCTGAGCATGCCGGGCAACGCGACGGTCCAGGCCACCGCGCCCGGCGCGCGGCGAGTCAACCCGGCGCTGTTAGAGATGGCTCACGAGGTTGGGCGGCGCGTTGTGGCGAGCATCGAACGCGGGATCACCTTTCGTCAGGTCGTGACTGCCTCGACGTTGCGCAACCTCATCTGCGTGACGCAGGCGATCGGCGGCTCGACCAACCTGGTGTTGCACCTGGCGGCGCTGGCGACGGAGCTGGGCCTGACGCTCGGCCTGGACGAATGGGATCGCATCGGGCGGCAGACGCCGCTGCTGGCGCGCTTCAAGCCGGCCTCGCCGCGCCCGGTCTCCGACCTGGGACGGGCGGGTGGGGTGCCGGCCCTGCTCAAACGGCTGGCCCCGCTCCTGACGCTGGACATCCCCACCGCTTTCGGCGGCACGTTGGCCGAGGTAGCGGCGCGAGCCGAGGTCGCGGCGCGAGCCGAGGTCACCGACTCTGACATCATCCGTCCGCTGGATGCTCCGCTGGCTCCTACAGGGGGGATCGCCGTGCTGCGGGGCAACCTCGCGCCCGATGGCGCGGTGGTCAAGGTGAGCGGGGTCTCGCCGGCGATGATGCAGCACGTGGGGCCGGCGCGGGTGTTCGACCGCGAGGAAGACGTGCAGGAATGTCTGTTGGGCGGGCGGGTTCAACCGGGGGATGTGCTGGTGGTGCGCTACGAGGGGCCGCGCGGCGGGCCGGGGATGCGGGAACTGTCGCTGCCGGCGGCGATCATGGTCGGCATGGGGCTGGCGGACTCGGTGGCAATGGTCACGGACGGGCGGTTTTCCGGGGCGACGCGCGGGCCGTGCATCGGCCATGTCAGCCCGGAGGCGGCCGTCGGCGGGCCGCTGGCCGCCCTGCGCGACGGCGACATCGTCGAGATTGACATCCCGGCCCGCACATTGAACGTTCGCCTGAGCGACGAGGAACTGCGGGCGCGTCTGCGCGAGTGGGTGCCGCCGTCGAAGGAAATTCCGTCGGGATTCTTGCGCCTCTATGCCCGGCATGTCGGCCCGGCCGAGCGCGGGGCGGTGATGGGCGAATAGGGGTGTTCGGTTCAAGTTGGGTCAAAAGAGCGATGACAGGTTCATCGCTCTTTTTTTTTCTTTGACCGGACAGTTGCACGTTTAATTTTTCAGGGAAACTGCCATGCCGACCTGACAGGTTTTCCGAAACCTGTCAGGTCTGGCGCAAACTTGCCTTAACCCGCAATGCGCTCCGGGTAGTTGCACGTTTGCCGGTCGCGCGTAAAATGAGCGCCGAACGGATTCTGCTAGTGGCCGATTTCCTGAACGGATCACTGTGAGGTATAATGGACAATCATTTCGAAGGTCATCTGACCGCGCGCGATTGCAAGCGCTACATTCCACTCGAGTTTACGGTCCCGACAGACTGTGGGCGCATCGATATCGATTTTCGCTATGCCCCGCAGCGCGTGCAGGGGATCAAGAACCTGCTCACGCTTACCCTTTTCGATCCGCACGAGTTTCGTGGCGCACGGCATCGCAGTGGAACCGAACACCACATCACATTGAGTGCGACGGAGGCGACGCCCGGCTACTTCGCCGGCCCGTTGCCTGCCGGAACATGGATCGTGGAGGTCGATACGCATATGATCATGCCGGGCGAGACCGTTCGCTACACGCTTGATGTGACATTGACCCCAGGCGTGACGGATGCCGCTGTCCCGCTGCGCGAACGTGGCCCGGCGATCGCGCGCGCGCAACCCGGCTGGTATCGCGGCGATCTGCACACCCACTCCGATCATTCGGACGCGCACGACTTCCCCGTCGCCGACCTGCTCCAGATCGCGCGCGACGCGGGGCTGGATTTC
>JAIOAS010000023.1 GCA_019873725.1 Chloroflexota bacterium
GTCGAACCGCACGGCCTCGGCGCCCACATCCAACGCGATGCGCGCTTCTCCCGTCGCCACGCACTGCCCGATCATCGAGCTACCACCGACTTCCAGACGATGCCGGCGGGCCACCATCTGCGCGCCGGCTTCGCCGGTGCCGGCGCGGAGCACGGCCCATTGGCGCCGCGGCGCGCTGGCAAACTCGGCCGGGAGTTCTGTGGTATCCACCAGGAACAAGCCCGCATAGTAAAGGTCTAATTGCTTGCGTAATAAATCCACAGCCTGCTGCGTCAGGGTATCCACATCCAACACTTCACTTGCCAATCGGGCGACATCGGCCACCGTCTGGAGCTGTAAGGCGCGCCGCAGCATCAGTACTTCAGCGCGTTTGCGCTCCGTAATATCACGGCCTATGCCTACCAATCCGACAACCTTTCCTTCATTGTCACGCAAAAGCACTTTGGTAGTCAAGGTCCACATGGGTTGCCCGGCGGGATCCTGAGTGAATTCTTCGTGAGTGAATAGAGATTGCCCTGACTGCATAAGCGCCTGTTCGTCGGCATGATAACGCTCTGCCAGGTCTAACGGATAAAAGTCAAAGTCATTCTTGCCGATCAGTTCATCCGGCGTGGCTACCCCCATGTGGCGAGCAACAGATATATTGGCGAGCGTAAATCGGCTCTCGGCGTCTTTGGCATAGACGTGGTCTGGCAGGTTGTCAATCAGCATGCGCAACAGGTTGCGTTCCGCGGCCAACTGGATTTCGATGAGTTTACGCTGCGTAATATCCGTCGAAATACCAAACGTGCCGATGATGTTGCCCTCGCGGTCACGCAGCGGCATTTTCGTCGTCGAGACCCAGGTATCGGGCCGGTCAGGCCACGTCTCGCGCTCTTCGAGTCCCAGGATCGGCTCACCGGTGCGGATAATGCGCTGCTCGTCCTCATAAGCGGGGCGGGCATGTTCCTCGGTAAAGAAATCGAAGTCGGTTTTGCCGATAACATCTGCCGGGTCGCTCAACCCAAAACGCTCGGTCTGCGAACGGCTGGCGCGGAGGAAGCGGCTTTCCCGATCTTTGAAGTAGATATGAGCAGGGATATTATCCATCAAGGCATTCATCAAGTCCTGCTCGAAGTTCAGAGCTTCGTACAACCGGGCATTGGTGATGGCGTTGGCGAGCTGGTCCGCCAGGGTTTGCAGGACGGCAATGTCTTCAGCAGTAAAGGCGCCCTCTTGCGTGCTCTGAATCGTCAACGCACCGATGACGTCACCGCGGCTGATCAAGGGCAAAGCCAGCTCAGAGCGGGTGTCGGGCAGCAGCGGATGCGGGCGACGCACCACGTCCAGGTCGACGTCCTGGGCAATACGTGCCTGGCGGTTGGCGATGCACCAGCCGATCATCGACGTACCCCCCACCTGCAAGCGGTGTCCCTGTTCCACCATTCGCGCGCCAACCTCGCCTGAACCCGCTTTCAAGACGGCCCATTGCACGGTGGGATCAGCCGGGTCCGCTTCCACCAGGAACAGGCCGACATAATAGAGGTTAAATCGATCGCAGATCAACGACACGACTTGCCGGATCAGAGCATCTGGGTCGAGCATGGCGCTGGCCGCGCGAGAGACTTCAGCGGCGGTCTGCAGTTGCAGGGCGCGACCGGCCAACCGTTCGGTGGTCAGCACCCCTTTTAACGCGCTGCTGATCTGCAGACGTAACGTGTCGTAGATGACACCTTGAGGGGGACCAACTTCAAAACACGCCTGCCCGAGATGTTCGTCCCAGAAATGTAGAGGTTGAATCACCAGGCTATAACGCCGGTCTGCGGGGAGCAATCCCGGCGGTAAAAGATCACGCACAGGATAGCGTTGTTTTGCGCGCTGCTCCAATCCGCGCGTATGATCGAAGGCCAGTAACATCTGGGACATCGTAGACGGCCGGGGCGTTTCTTTTGGCGCTTTCAGGCCGGTATACATCGACAGATAGAAAGCGGGAATGCCCAGCCGGGGCAATCCGGAAGTCATCGCGTTCAACAGATCATCGAGCACGCCCGCAGAGACAAACACCTGCCCGATCTCGCGCAAGACACTTTCACGCTGGACCGTTTGCAAGCGCTGGCGTGCCTGAGCTTGCTGCGCAGCGCCGCCGAGCAGCACACGCGCCTGTTGCAGCAAACCCTCGATGCGCCGGGCCGCCGCCCCCGCACCGGCACAGACAAGCGCATGGGAGCGCAGCGCCGAGATGCTGTTCTGCCAGGCCGTCACACTGCCCTGTTCCAGCAATGTCCGGCGTACCAGGTCATCCAGCACGTGCAGGAAAGACTCGGAGGCATGCGTCGTATCTTCAGCCTGCACCGCAGCAATGAAGGCGTCGACCAAGCGACCGACGCGCGCCAGGATGGTCGCCGAGGCATCGGCAGATACCGGCAAACCGGTAATCGCCCCCACCATGTCAGAAAGCAGCATGTCGCGGCGCGCCGCCATGGCCTCCGGGAAGGACGTGGCGGGTTCAGCCAGGATCTCCGCGCCATGAAATTCCGCGTTCCGCACGGCCGCATCCAGACAACCGCACGACTGGCGCACCATCAACCGGGTTAGTAAATTGATCTGTGGCGCGACCGTTTCACCTTGCAATTGGGCCAACACCAGTTCCACCGCCCGGCGGCCCTGCTCGTACAAAGGCTGGCGCGCCGTGGTCAGCGTGGGGATGGCGTAACGGCTCTCCTCAATGTCGTCAAAGCCGACAACCGCTATATCATCGGGGACACGGATACCGCGCGCCTGCAAGTTAGCCACTATTTCGAGCGCGATCCCATCATCGTTAGCAACCAAAGCCTCCACATCAATCCGCGGACGCAATTGGCGTTCATCGAACAACAAGCCGATGCCGGTCGCAGGCGTGGTGTAGTGGATACCGGGAATGACCAGATTGGGGTCAACCGCAATGCCATGTTCGGCCAACACACTGACGTAAGCATTATAGCGCGCATCATTTTCTGCGTGCCCTTCCTGCTTATGGAAGAAGGCGATGCGCCGGTAGCCATGCACATCCATCAGGTGGAGCATCAGCTCGCGGATGCCGTGGTCATTATCCACGAGCACACTGGGGATGCCGGTCAACGGTATGGCAATACTGGCCATCGGCAAAGGTCGGTAACGTTCACAAAACGCCTGCAATTGCGCCTGGCTGCCTCCCGTGCCCAACGATCCAGCAGCAATGATCAATCCATCTAAATGCGCTTTGTCGATCAAGCCGTAGAGTACGTTGTCAATATCTTCGGGATGCGGCCGGTCGTGCAAAGCGCCGCCGACGAAACAGAGCAAATTGACATCCCGTTCTCGCGCCAACGACTCAACACCCTGCCAGATGGCATTGTGGTATCCCGGTGCGAGCCGGTCGATAAAGAAGCCCAGCGTGGGCCGCCGCTGCGCCGAGGCAGGCGCAACTGTCGGTTCTGTGCGGGGCGAACTGCCGCCCGAACTTCTACTCTGCTTCGCCATGGTTGCCTCCATCAGGCTGTGGCTGATCGGGTTGTGCGGTCTGGGCCGCGCCTTGCGCCAGAACGCCCCAGCGCACGTAAACGCGCGACCCACCGAGGGTCTTGTTCAGTGCTTCGGTCGTGATGCGCACCAGCGCCGACAGATCGGGAGCGCGCTGCATCTGGTCTGAGATTTCACGAATTACGCCTTCACGGGCGGCGCGGAGCTGGGTCTGCCGGTAAAGGCGGGCGCTTTCCAATGCCTGACCCATCTGCCCGGCCAGCGCTTCGAGTAAGTTCACTTCTTCCTGAGTCCAGGTGTCGTCCGCGGAAAGCCCCGGCGCATCCTGGCTCTTGCTGAAATTCAGCACCCCTACCACCTGATCACGCACCAGGATGGGCACGGCCAGGGTTGACATGCCGTCAGAATACCCCCGCACACTCTGGCGAGTACGGCAGGCGGCGCGCATTTCGGGGCTCCACTCCCCTTGAGCGGGGAAGAGCGTCACCTCCTGCGTATCGGTCACGGCACGAGCGCCGACGTAGCCCTTCACGGCGCGGGTACGGGCCACCAGGTCCCAGTCCTGGCGCATTTGCAGACCGTAGGCCCGGCGCTCGGCCTCAAGGGATTCCTGCGCTTGCGCCAGCAGGCGCGCATTGTCGATGGCAATCGCCACCTGATCGACCATGGTTTGCAGCACGGTCAACGTCGCTTCGTCGAAAGCATCCGGTTGAGCACTCTGCACACTCAATGCACCGAGCACCTCACCCCGCGAGCGCAACGGCAGGGCCGCCTCCGAACGGGTATCGGGCAACTCCGGGTTGACCACGCGCACCTCATCGACCTCGGCGTACGACGCCACACGAGCTTCCGCATGGGCGATGCTCCACCCCACCATCCCTTCGCCGACGCGGATACGGTGGTGGCGCGCCAGCATCGCCCGCCCGGCCTCTCCCGTGCCCGAACGCAACACCGCCCATGTGCGGGTTTCGTCGAGCAAGAACAAGCCGGTGTAATACAGGTCAAAACGCTCACGAATCAAGTCAACTACCTGCTGGATTAACGTGTCAGGATCCAGGATCGACGCTGCCGCACGGCTCACTTCCGCCGAGGCTTGCAGATATGTCGAGCGTCGTTCGAGATCGGCAGTCCGCGCGGCCACCCGCTGCTCCAACGTGTCGATGGACTCACGCAATTGGGCGGTCATGCTGTTGAAGGTGTTCGCCAGAACGCCCAACTCATCTTCGCTCAAGACCGGCGCTACGCGCGTCAGGTCGCCTTCCGCGATTGCCGCGGCAGTAGCGGTGAGCGCCTCGACAGGTATAAAGGCCTGGCGCATCGTAAAGAACATCAATGCACCGAGTAAGATCGCACCGACAGCCGCCACCGTCACGCCGGCCCTGCCGATATTGAGCAAGGAGCGATGCAGCTCATTCCACTCTTGCTGCACGATGACGCCCCATCCGTTATCCAACACCTGCGCGTAAACCTGCCAGCGCACGCCATCGGCATCGACAAAGTCAAATTCGTTTTGCCTTTCGAGACGCATTTTGGTGATAACCGGGGAATCGTGCATATCCAAAATCTGATTGGCGATGGCCGCATCAGGATGCACGACAACCCGATCCCGCGCGTCGACGACATAAATGATGCCGGTGTCGCCAAAGCGGGTCTCCGCAATCTCATCGGCGATTTGATCCAGCGTGGTGGCAAACATCCCCACGCCAATCGGAACAGGGCCGCGCTCGCGAATGAGGGTAGCAACGACCAACGATGGCTTGCCACTGGTGCGCCCGATAACCACTTCGTAATTCACCACATCGAGACGCGCCCCTTTGAACCACTCGCGGTCGCTGTAGTCGGCCAACGGCGCATCATCGCTGCGGGCGACATTCATACCCTTAAGATCGGTAGTGCTGACCAAATAGATGTAAGGATAGACGGTTTCCATGACCTGCAGAATGGGTTTTTGCTGCTCCGGGTCCATACTGCGTATCTGCGGCAAAGTCACCAACTGTTGTAAAGCACGAGTGTTGAAATCCAACCAGAGTTGCACATTGGTCGCCACAAGTTTATTGGTGGCTTTCAGCTTCTCGAAAGCCTGCGTTTCCATCACCCCTAACGACTGGATCAGCACAAAGGTCATCACCCCCACCAGAATCGGCAGGGCAACGATCAACGTAAGAAGGACCAACCGCGTGCGCAAACGTCCGCGCTGCAAGCGCCGCTCGACCGTCATCTGCCGGAACGCCACATAGGTATAGATGGCGATAATGATGACAATGGAAGTCGTCGATGGCACGCCGGGTATCAGGTTGCGCGGTATCGCAAAAAACGCGAAATCAGCCACAGCCAGGCCCACCGCCAAGATCACACTGAACCGGCGCGTTATGGGCTTTGTCTGGCGATACAACAACACCCCCAAGACAAAAAGCAGGGTCAGGGCCGATAAACCATACCGGTAAAACGGCCACAATAGCCCCGCGACACTGCCCTGTATATACTCGGGGGGGATATAGCCACCGGTGTAGGTCGTCATGGTATAAGGGCTGTACCAAAACCTTGTCTGGAGCAGCACATCGCTGGCCGTCAACACCACAGGCAAGAGCATGAAGGCATATAACAGCCAGCGCATCCAATGCCAGCGTCCCCGCGTCCAGTGCGGCGTGAGCAGCACAATCGTGGAAAGCAGCATCGCCGTCGGAAGCGAACCTGACGTGATCGCCAATAGCAACAATGGCGTCTGGATCTGATCGAGACGTGTTGCGCCGACCAACTCGCCCAACGCAAAGGCATAGACGGCAAGCAAGAACATAAACAGGCTCATGTGCCGGTTGACTGGGTGGCGAGTATTGAGCAACAGCATATACAGGGCCAGGATAAACGCCAGCAAACCGGCAAACCACGTAATGGCCTGCAACCCCTGAGCCGTTAACAGGACATTCATGCGTTGACCTCCTCTGCACCTGCCACTTCCAAGTCTTCGCCGCTCAGCCGCACCTCAACGCGCGCGAAATTCAGCGTGCTGACCATCTCGCGGACGGCGTTCTGCAGCACCTGGTCGATATCCAACGAGGTCCGCATCTGCGTGCTCAGTTCACTGATGATCTGGTCGCGCGCGGCGCTGCGCCGGGTGTCTTCAAACAGCCGTGCCCTGTCCAACGCCGCGGCCAACTGCTCCGCGATGGCAGCCAGCAACATCCGTTCGTCTGCCGTAAGCGGGCGTTCAGGATCGGTCTGTATGGCCAGTTGCCCTACGATTTCCTGCTGCACAGCAACCGGCGCCACGTACACTTCGCGTGTCGCCTCCGGCGGTTGTACCAGGGGTTGGATGGCCTTGCCGTCGTACACATAGCCATACAGGCCGCGTCGCTGCTCACGCAATGCCTCCCATCCCGCGCGGGACATCGACTGTTGGAGCAAATTCAAGGCTTCCAGTCGCCCTTCCATTTCCTCGCGCAGGCGGGTGTTCTCAATCGCAATCGCAATCTGCCCGCACAACTGCTGTAACAGCAGTTGATCGTCCAGGGTTAGCGCACCTGCCTGCGCGCTCTGCACATCCAGGATACCGAACACTTGATCGCGCAGGCGGATGGGCACGGCCAGTTCGCCCTGCGTCTCCGGCAGGTGGGGGTTAGGACGCCAGTTCTGATCCCGCGTCACATCGATCGCCAGGACAGACTGGCCTGTCTCGGCGGCCCTTCCGACCACCCCTATGCCCATCTCAATTTGATGTCCCTCGGCCAGCATGTGCTGTCCCACCTCGCCATAGCCAATGATCAGGCGGAGAGCATTGATCTCCGGGTCGTAGCGGAAGATTTGCGCGTGATAGTAATCGAAACGTTCTTTGATCAACGTGACCACCAGGCGGTACAAATCATCCAACGACGGAACGGCGGCGAGTTCTTGCGAAATCTCCGTGCTGGTCTGCACCTGGAGCGCCCGTCGTTCATACAACGTCTCACGACTGGCGATTTCGCGCTGCAGCTCGGCTGTGCGCGCTTGTACTTGCTGCTCCACGGCGGCATAGGCTTGTTCGAGCGCTGCCTGGGTGCGGCGGTTGTCTTCGATTAATCGCACGGCGCGCAATGCACTGCTGAGTTGATCGCCCAGTGCGCCGTACAAAACACCATCGCGCGGTCCAATCTCGAACAATACGTATCCCAGTCGCTCCTGACGCACATAGAGCGCTTCAAGGACCATGCTAAAGCGCCGCTCGTAAGGCCACAACGTCTCCGGCAATAGCATCTGCGCGGCGAACGCCGGGGTCTCCTGTCCCACACGCCCATGCGCATTGTAAGCCCCCACTATGCGAGCCAGGATAGGTTGCTGGGGGTCGTCAAACAGGACGACAGTGCAGCCAGGGATGCCCAATGTGGGAAGTTGCTGCACCAGCCCATCGACAAAATGCTCCATATCCAGTGACGCCATCAAAGCCTGTTCAACAGTGCGCAATTGTGTCGCGCGGTTCTGGATCTGCCACGCCTTGCGGCCCGCGGTACGCTGCACCTCATAGCTGATCAACACGCGCGCCTGATGACAGAGACTGTCGAAACGCGCATAAGCCGCTTCATCGGTGATGTGCGCGGGCACATGGCGGCGCAGAACAGAGAGGATGGTGTGCCAGAGGTTGGCATCCACCCCTGCATCGGTGGTCCGGCGCACCAGCGCCAGCAACGCGGGCAGAAAATTGCCATTCGACGCGGGATCGAGCACGCTCAGGCAGAGGTCCCACAACGCCTCCAACACGGAACGCTCCACCGCCCCCGACTGTGCGCCATTATCCTGGACGGCCTGCGCCAGCTCATCCAGGACCGCCTCGCGCTCGGCGGTCAAGGCCGCTACCGACGCTTCCCCGGACACAGCGAGGGGCGTTATTGCCACTCCCGCTTGCTGGACAGCCGGGATCACACAGCCACACGATTCGCGGATGACCAACTCGGTGGGCACACGTGTCACGGCGGGCGCCGGGACGTGATTCAACAATCCGATCAGGAGTTCCGCCACTTGACGGCCCTGGGCATATCCGGGCCACGGCACTGTTGTGAGGGGTGGGTTAGTGTACCGTCCTTCCACAAAATCGTCGAATCCCACCACCGCCACATCCTCAGGCACACGGAGGCTGCGCGCCTGTAGCGCATCCAGCACCCCGAAGGCCATGTTGTCGTTGGCGGCGACTATGGCCTCGAAATCGTCATGCGGGCGTAGATGACGCGCATCGCACAGCAACGCCACCGCTTCTACGCCGGCAGCGTGCAAGTTGTTCCCTTGCACCACCAGAGACAAGTCCACCTTGATGTCGTGCGCTGCCAGAACGTCCCGATAGGCACGATACCGCTCTTCGGCTTCGTCAAGCCCTTCTGGACCGCGCACAAAGGCGATCCGTCGGTAGCCATGCACTGTTACCAGGTGCTCAATTGCGCTGTACATCCCCATGTAGTTGTCGACCACCACGGAGGGGATACCCTCCACTTGCACCCCCAGGCTCACCGTTGGGAGATGATCCGCGTAGCGGCGATAGAAGTTCTGCGCAGTCTCATGATCAACGTGATGGAGCACCCCCGACCAGATCACCAGACCGTCCAGCCGCTCGGCACCGACCAGATCGTAGAGTATGTTAGCGGCTGTCGTCATGCCGGTGAAATCGCGCAGGGTGCCGCCGGAACAGCAGATCAGGTTGACGTCATGTTCGCGCGCCACGTCTTCCATACCCAACCACACCGCCTGGCTGAGCGTGTCTACAATGCCATAGGTGAACAAGCCAATGGTGGGACGCTCCGTGCGCGAATGTGCTCTGGTATCGGGATGGTGTGTGTTGTGATTATTCATCATCGCCGTTTCTCCCCTCAGCGGCAACCGTATTCTCCATGTAGACAAAGACCGGGCGTTTGAGCACCGCGCCGACCTCCTGAGCCGCGATGCGCATCACCGTATCGACATCGACGGCCGCCCGGATGCGCTCTGAGACTTCACGGAGGAGTTGCTCACGCGCCGCCGCGCGCCGCGACTCCTGATAGAAACGGGAAACTTCCAACGTCAGGCCGAGCTGCCCGACGAGCTGTTCCAATTGGGCAATTTCATCCGGCTTCCATTCGCCGGCATCGGGCCGTTTGCGTACCTCGACGACGCCCAGGATTTCATCGCGCAGCCGAATCGGCAACGCCAGTGAGAATGTTGCACCGTCCGCCGTTTGCCCGGCGGCGCCTTGATCCACTACAACACGTCCCTCAGACCAGGCCACGCGCGCAGCCGGTTCCCACGCCTCCGGAGGCGCGGCAGCCAACGGCACAATGCGCCGCGTTTCCGCCTGATAGCCTTCCGGGCCGGCAGCGCGCCCCGCTAAAAGAGCTTCCCATGCCTCGCGCGTGACCTGGCTATACGTGCGTTGCAGGCTTTCCATTGTTTCCTGACGTTCAGCGTACAGCCGCAAGCCGTCGATGGCTACGGCGACCTGATCGGCAATGGTCTGCAAAACCACAGGGGAAACTTCGCCCGCCTCATCGGCCCTAAAAGTATCCAATTGATAACTATGCGCTTCGATAGCTCCCAGGATCTGCCCACGCGAACGCAACGGCATGGCAATCACAGACCGCGTGTAGAGGAACTGTGAGCGGTCGAACAAAGCCGCACTGTCGGCATCGGTATGCCGCGCAATGATCATTTTTCCTTCAGCCACACACCGTCCTACCGCCCAAACTCCGGTCGCCACCCGATAATCCTGCGCCAGCATCTGCTTCGCCGGGTCGCCAGAGCCGGCATGAAGCACCGCCCATTTGCCGGTATCGTCCAGTAAATACAGTCCCGTATAATACAAATCGAATCGTTCGCGCAAGAGATCAACCACCTGCTGGCTCAACGCCGTTATCTCAGCCGTCACCGAAATGACTTCGCCTACCGCCGTAGTCACTTCCAGGTCGCGGGCGCGGCGTTTCTGTTCGAGTTCACGCTCCATGGCGCGCCGGGAAAGCGTCGCTTCCAAATCCTGTATGTTTCCTATCAGCGCGTTAAACGCTTCGGCCAGCTCTCCCACATCATCAGGCCAGTAGACCCAGGCACGTTGACTCCGGTCGCCAGCCAGCCAACGGCGAGCCACGGCGCGGAGTTGCGTGATCGGCGTACTCAGGGAACGCGTCACCCACCACACCGCTGCCGCCGCGACAAGCAGCAGCACCGCCAGCACGCCAATCATCGTCCAGGTTCCCCCTCGAATGCGGGCGTAGGCTGCGCCCCGTGGTTGATAGACAAACAAGTGCCAGTTCAGTCGATAAACGGCATTGGCGATCGCTGCCTCGGGGATGAGCGTATCGTCAAGAGCGGCCCGGCCAATCACTAATCTTTTTCCCTCTACGTCGCGGCCTTCAAACCAGATTGCGCCGGCACGGGCAAGGTTCACCAGCCATGCTGGGAGCACACGCTGGCCCACGTGCTGCGGGTTTGAGTCAGCCAGGATCAGGCCTTCCTCATTGGTCAACGTGACGCCCATTTGATCTTGGCCCGATATCTCGAAAGCATCAGCCAGAAAATCGATATTCAGCGTGGAGCGCAAAACACCTACCACTGAATCGTTCGAGAGTGAGTGAATTGGCACGGCTACCGGAAGCGCAACGTATCCGGCACTTTCATCATAGACGGGTTGACCAATGTAAAACGCCCCCAGCCCGCTGTCGTAAGCAGATTGCCACCATGTCTCATCGGCCTGGTAATAGTCCGTAGTGCGCCGGGTGGCTGCCACCAGGCCCCCATAGCGATCCGTGATGAAGAGCTCACCATGAGCGGGTGAGGTCCTGGCATAAGCCGTCAACCGCGCTGCCGCCCGGTTCAGTTCGGGGTTGATGCGAGCCTGGATCAATTCGCTCTCATCAGTGGAAATGAGCCACTGCCTGTCGATCTCCAGCAACGCGCTTTCAATTTCCGCCGCACTACCGCTGTACTCCTCGTTAGCCAGTTGTGTTTCCAGGACCAACGAGGAATCCAACGACATGGTGCGCAACAACACCAGCTTCTCCACCAGCGCATCGGCAATGTATCCCATGCGGCCATCAGCCAGCGCTTCCACCTTGGCGCCGATCTCCTCCCGCACGCGGGCGCGCAACACACCGGTATGGATGAAGGTGGCGATCCCCAAGATCAACGCGACGATGACGGTAATCATCACCAGCGTTTTGTAGAAAACGGGCCACTTTTCGAACTTGAGCAGTGTCGTTAAGCCAGTCATCGTTTGTTTGTCCTTCAGGCAATTCTCGAGGGAGCGGGCAACCTTCCCCCGGCGTTACGCTCCCTCAGCATTGGGGGGAACGGGTGTATCCCCAGGCACACCGGCGGGTGCAAAGCGCGGCGCCAGGCGCACCGAGACCCTTGACAGGTCCAGCGCGTCGCGCAGCTCGCGGGCTGCGTTCCGCAACACCGCCTCAATATCCAATCGCTCGCGCATCCTGTTGATGGCCTGAGCCGCGATCTGCTCGCGTGTGGCGGTGCGGCGCGATTCCTCCAATAAGCGGGCACTTTCCAATGCCGCCCCCAAACGAGTTGCCACTTGTTCGACCAGCACAACCACCTCGGCAGGAACTTCCACATCGTCAAAACGCAAATCGAGCACGCCCAGCACTTCATTGCGCACGCGGATAGGCACACTGAGCGCACCCTGCATATTGCCGGTTTCCTCGTCAACCTCAACGCCGCTGGTGGAGACGACGCGGGCGGTGACGGTCTTTTGCTGTTGTAAGGCCGCCTCGGCTACGGGCGACAGATCAGTCGCCGGTTCAACGTCAACCAGGCGATAGCGATAGCCAAAGGACTGGCGGTAATTCTGCAGGAAGGAGCGCCACGATTCACGGGTCAGTTGGCCGGTCGCCAGTTCGAGTTCGTGCATGTTCTGCTCCATGCGGCGCAGCAGCCGGGCGTTCTCGATGGCGTTGGCGAGTTGGTCGGCCATCGTCTGGAGTATGGTGATGTCCTCCTGGGTAAAAGCGCCCGGTCGCGTGTCCTGAATGGTCATCGCCCCAATCACGCGCCCCCGACTGATAAGAGGCAGCGCCAATTCGGAGCGCGTCTCCGGCAATAAGGGATTCCGACGATGCAAAGCCTCGCGCCGGGTATCGAACGTAATCCGCGCCTCGCCCTGCGCAACGCACGCGCCGATCATCGAGTTGCCACCGACCTCCAGCCGGTGATTGCGCGCCAACATCATGCGCCCGGCCTCACCGGTACCGGCGCGCAAGATGGCCCAGCGTTGGCTTTCATCGACCAGAAAGATGCCGGCATAATAGAGATCAAACCGCTCGCGGATCAAATCCACTGCCCGCGGCAGCAGCTCGTCCAACGTAAGGATAGAGGTCGTCACCCGCGAAATTTCCGCCGCCGCGAGGAGCCGTGAGGCGCGCCGTTGAATGTCCGAGAGCAGGCGTTGTGTCTCCAGCGCCAGAGCCATTTCCGTAGCGATGGTCCGCACCAGCGTGAGGTGCTCTTCGGTCCAGGTCGTGGCATCCGGGGCCTTGAATCCCAAAACGCCGATGATTTCCTCACCGTACAACATGACCGGCGCGGCCAATGTCTGCCTGCCATCGAGGTCTTGTGTGACCACTACCTCGCCACGCTGCACCGCTTCCGCCATTTCGGGGAGCCAGGCGGTATCGCTGACACCCCGCGATTCTTCGGAGTAGAAATATCCCGACACAGCCTCGGCCCGTTCTTCCCATGCGCCGTGAACGTAGCGCCGTTGTGCCACCAGCACGTCCCGCAGTGCTTCTTCGGCGCGGCGCTCAGCAGCTTCGGCTTCGTACTGAGCGCGTTCTTGCTCGCGGGCCAGCAACGCGCGGAAGACCACGTCGCTCAGGCGCTGGGTCAGCCGAGAATACAGTCGCCAATACTGCCCCCCCCACAGCACCACAAAGCCGAGTTGGTGTGTCTGCAAGACAAGCGGCATCACCATGACGTTGCGACGGCGCTCCGCGAACAGAAACTGTTTGGGTACCAAGTGGGGTGGAGCAAACCATGGCCCCTCTGGATACAGTTCAACCGCCGGCGTACCGCCGGGACGATAAGTGTCATAAGCAAACAGCAAGCGCGCGCGTTCGGCCAGGGGGTTTTCGTTTTCATATAACGATACAAAACAACACTCAACGCCGATACGCGGGAACAAGCCATTCAAAGCCTGCGCCAATTCATCCAGATGCAAGGTCGTACTCAAGGTCGTATCAATCTGCCCCAGGAGCGTCTCCTGCTGTTCGAAGAGTTGACGCCGATATGCCTCCTGACGCCGTTCTGCGTCTCCCACCAGCAAGCGCGCTTGTTGGAGCAGGTCTTCAGCGCGATGACGAGCCACGGGATCGTGCAGGTAGGTGAGGATGTGACGGCGCGCCTCGGTGAGCAGGCGCTGCCAGTCGGCCAGGCTGCCTTCGGTTTGATGCGCCTCGCGCAAAGCCTGATCGAGCAGGAGCAAGAAATCCTCGGACGCCGCGTCTTGCACGCCGGCAAGAAAAGCCTCCCATATCGGGGCAGGAAGGCCGGTGAAAGGCGGCATGGGCCGATCCATGGCTTCGGCCGGCGCCTCAACAGGGATTTGCAGCGCTGCCGCCGGCAAACAGCCACACGAGCGACGCACGACCAGTTCGGCCGGCACCTTCACGATTGGCTCGACCGGTTCGCCCCGCAAGCGCTGTAACAGCATCTCCATAGCCCGGTGACCAATCGCTTGCGTCGGCTGCCGCACCGTCGTCAGCGGAACATCCAGGTTCTGCGCAACAAAAGAGTCATCGAAGCCTACTACGATCACGTCCTCGGGAACGCGCAGGCCATATTCGCGCAACACTGTCATCGCCTGGATTGCCATATCGTCGTTGGCCGAGATGACGGCCCAGGGCGCGGTATCTCTCTCGTCACGCGGAACGGCTTGCATCCGTGGCCACAATGCCTGCATCGCCACCCGCCCGGCAGAGAAGTTACTGGCCTCTACGAGATCAGGGTTAAACGGAATGTCGTACTCTTCGAGCAGCGTCGTATAAGCGCGATACCGTTCATCCGCATCGAAGTTGCCCACCGGCCCGCGGATGAAGGCCAGCCGGCGACAGCCATGCACCTCGATCAAGTGCTTGATATTAGCGTACATGCCGCTGTAGCCATCGGCCAGGACCGAAGGGACGTCTTCATGCGCCATCACCACGCCGACCAGAGGAATAATTTCGCGGAGGCTATCAACGTAGTTGCTGAATGTTTCGGGTTTTACCGCATAGGCGATGTTCCCGGAGACAATGGCGCCATCCAACAGATCGGCGTTCACCAGGGCGTAGATGGCGTTGCCCTGTTGGTGTTCTCGATCCCGTATTTGGCTGATGACATAGCAGATCAGATCAACATCGAACATTTCGGCCGCGTCGGTCACACCCTGCAACAACGACTGTCCCCACCACGAATTGGTTTCGCCGATCAACAGCCCGACGGTCGGTCGCCCTGTCGCGTTATCCGCAGTACGTATGACTTTTCGAGATATTCCGCGCGTTCCTGTCTGAAGAACCATAATCGCTCCTAGTCCAATCCGGCCTCACCGCGTGTGCGAGCCTCGGCGGCGAATTCAAGTAATTGCTCGCGCGTTCCCAGCCGCGCTACACCCTGCTCAGCGCCAAGCGCCTGGCTCAACGCCTCCAACGTCACGCGCAGGATCGCCTCGGTGTCCGCCGCCTGGCGCACCCGCTCAGAAATGGAGCGCGTCGTCAGCAGGTCGCTCAAGGCCGCCTGCGCCCGCTGGCGCGCCGCATCCATATCGCGCTGCGCCTCTGCCTGCTGCTGGACCAATAACGCTCCCATCAAAGCGCTGCTGATCTGGCGTCCAAGGGTCTCATAGACCTCACCTTGCTCAGACCTGGCTTCAAAAAGCGCAAAGCCCAGAGCCGTATCCTGGAAGTAGAGCGGCACCACGATCAGGACCGTCGGCTGCTCCGGTAACAACAAACCTTCCGGCAACAGTTGACGCGCCCGGAAGACCTGGCCTTCGACTCCTAACGGGTTGCGGCCCTGCGCGTTATACGCCAGGATGAGTCGCGCGAGTTGCCGGGTCGGTTCCGTATACAACGCGATGTAGGCGCCGGGAATATTCAGGCGGGGCAGTTCGCGCGTCATCAACTGAAGCAATTCCGTCATCTCAAAGGTCGTGATCAGGCGCTCACCGACGGCACGCAACTTGTCGATGTAGCTTGCCCCGTAATACTGTCGAGACGCCTGTAATTGGCGCGCTACGTCGGTCACGAAAGCCATCGCCTGTTGCCACACGGCTTCAGCGCGCCGCATGTGGGGAAGCTCAGTAACCGTAGGCTGCATAGTATGGCGCAGGGTAAAAAGGATTCGCCGTCCCAACCCTATCAAATCGTAGCCGTTGCTATGCAATTGCCGCATGATTTCGTAAAGAACGGCCAATAAGCGCATGGCTGAGACGCGCGCATCCTCCAGCGGGCTGAATATCGCCGTCTTGAATGTGTCAAGCAGCTCCGCAGCCCAGTCGCTAGCGAGGATTTCAGCCGCCGGACCTACGCTTTGCGACAATTCGGCAATGGCGCGCGCCCGCAGTTCTGGTAAAGGTACTATGGGCGGAGCTGCGGGTGGTCCCTCAGGCAGACCATCGGGTTGAAGCATCTGGGACACTTCGCCGACATCCGCCAGCGGCGACACAAAACAGCCGCACGACTGGCGCACGATCAATTCACCAGGCACTACCGTGGATTCATCCACCGGTTGACCATGGAGCACTGCCAGCAGGGTTTCGGTCGCCACACGCCCCATTTCGAGATTTGGCATGCGCACTGTAGTCAAGGGTGGCATGGTATAGACGCTATCCTCAATATCATCGAAACCTGTCAGGGCCACATCGAGAGGCACGCGGATATGCCGGCGCTGGAGTTCCCCCAGTGCTGCCAATGCCATATTGTCATTCGAGGCCACGATAGCTTCAAAATCAAGTCTGGGGCGCAGACCCCGTTCGTCCAGCAATATGCGTATCGCCGAGACGCCAGATTCCGGTGAAAAGTCCCCAGGGAGAACAAGAGTTTCATCCAGCGGAATCTCGTATTCCGCCAATACGTCGACATAAGCTGCATACCGGGCCTGCGCCGAAGGGTTATCCGGCAGACCGCCAATGTAGGCCAAACGACGGTAGCCATGGTCCTTAATCAGATGACGCAACAAAGCCCGCATACTCTGATAGTTGTCCACCGCCACGCCGGGATACCCTTCATAGTTACGGTGCAGGTTCACCACCGGCAAGGGACGGTAATAACGCTCGTAGAATGTGTCGAAAACCTGCCGGCTGGGCCACCATTGGACTAAAATCAATCCGTCGAGACGCTGCGGATCGATCAGATGATGTACGGCATCGGGTCGCTCATCCGCGAGGTGGCCTTGCGTTCCTATCTCGCCGGCATTCAGGATGAACAAATCCACGTTCTGCTGCCGGGCTACTTCTGCCGCGCCAAGCCACCAGGCCGTTGCCCCGCCCACCCGATGCGTCACAAGCCCCAGAGCCGGCCGTGCCCGGCGGGGGATGGAATTGCCACCGGCAGGTATTTGTGCTTCATCATGGTTCATGATGGTGTCTCCATAATTATGCCGGGCGGGCTGCCTCTACCGCCTCGCCCGCGCTTAAATCCGAGCTCGATGGACGAGAACTCGCCCCGAAATCGAGGTGGACGGCGACCTCGGCCACACCCGATAAGCGTCCCAGTTCGCGCACGGCGGTCTGCAACATCGTATCGACATCCAACGCGCGCGTGAACAGATCCGCGATCTCGCCGACCTGCGCCTCCCGTAACGCCCGCAGGCGGCTCTCCTCCAGTAGCCGCGCCACTTCCAGCGCCTGCGCGATATCTTGCACAGCGCGCGTCACAAACGCCACGTCGTGGTCGGACCACGGCTGAGCCGCGGCGCGGCACAGGCGCAACAGGCCAAAATGCTGCCCGGCAGCCAGTTGCAGCGGCACCCAGAGTGTGTTGTCGGCGTCCACATACGGGGCGGATACCGCCTGGGGCGCCGTTGGCACCGCAGTGCGCGTCAGCGGTGTGGTCTCCGCAGGCGTGTAGCGATAGCCAATCACCGGCGTCCCGCGTAGCGCCCACCCGCGCTGCACTTCCTCGGCGTAGGAACGTTGCAGTTCACGCAGCATCCGCTGGCTTTCGGCAAACAACTGCGCATTGTGAATCGCCACAGCGATCTGGTCGGCCAGGATGCGCAGCGTGGCGATATCCTCGGTGCCAAACGCAGCCGCTTTCTCGCTTTGTACGTCCAAGACCCCGATGATCTGCTGTCCGAAGATCAACGGCAGCGCCATTTCGGAGCGCGTGGCGGGTAAGTCCGGGTTCTTCACCCACACTACGTCCTCGTCGACGTCCAGCGCAATGCGGGCGCGGCCTGTGCCAGAGACGTAGCCCACAATGCCTTGTTCTCCCACCCGCAGGCGATGTCCACGGGCCAACATGCGCAGCCCCCCCTCCGAAGAGACCGCGTGGAGCACTGCCCATTCCCGTGCCTCGTCGATCAAAAAGATGCCGGTGTGATAGAAGCCAAACCGTTCGGAAATCAGGTGCGCCACCCGATCCAGCAGGGTGTCCACATCCAGGATCGAAGCGACCACCCGGCTCAGGCCGCCGGTGATCGACAGGTACTCGGCGCGCCGCTCAACTTCGCGCGTGCGCTCGGCTACGCGCGTTTCCAGATTGGCGATCAGCTCATTCAAGCGCGCCGTGACCGCATTGAATGCCTCCGCCAACGTGCCAATTTCGTCTTCACTTTCGATGACGGCCACCCGGTTCAAGTCGCCGGCGGCAATGGCCCTGGCCGTCTCCGTCAAAGAAATGATCGGCAGGAACGCCTCGTGAACGGTGAAGTATCCCAATAACAACAAGATGACCCCGCCGGCAGCGATGACAATCCACGAAAGCGTCGCAAAGCGTTGCATATCCTGCGTGATAACGGCCTCCTGCTGTTGCACCACAGCGACCCAGCCCCCACCACTCAAGGCGGTCGGATACCCCCACCAGCGAATCCCTTCGTTGTCCGTGAAAACAATCAACTGGTTCGCCTGTCCACGTCGAATCGCCTGTACCGGCGGATTTTGGCTATAGTCCCGTACCGGAGAATCCACGGCGATCAAGGTCAAGTCCATCCGCGAATCGACTACCGCGCGATCATCCCGATCAACAACGTAAATGACGCCAGTTTCGCCCAGTTCCGTCACGGCCAGACGCACGACTTCCTGAAGATTCTGCGTCGACAGCTCACCCCGCAGATTGACGCCGCCAACCAGCAAGTGCGCGATCGCACCCAGGCGGCGCGTGGCGCTGTGGTGCAGTAAAGTGCGCGCCTGCACGTTGGTCAGGATAATGCCGGCAATCATAACCGGCAACGCGATCACCATAAACAGCACCGTCAGCCGGTTGCGCAGCAGTCCACGTTGGAGGCGATGCTCCGCCGCTCTCTGCGCCAGTGCGACGTAGACGTATGCACCCGCATAAATCACCGTGACCAGCATTACCCTGAAAACAGGATGGATAAGCTGCGTGAAGACGGCCTGGAACAACGCCGCCGCCAACGACGCAACCAGGATCAGCCATGCCCAGCGCCGCAGGGCAGGAGAGCCGGATTTGTCCCGCAGCGCACTGAACGCCACCACAAGCGGGATCAGACCGAAGACGAAACCGTACACAAAGATAACCGGCATATACAACCTCGGGGAGACGTACTCCCGAACCGGTATGTAACCGCCGGTATAGGTCGCCACATTCACCCCCAGGTACCACCAGCGCGTGCCGAAGACTACATCGATCACCGTCACCACCAACGGCAACGCCAGGGCCACGTAGCAGATCCACCAAAGCCAACGCCGCGGCCCTGTCAGCCAGGCCGGTCGCAATAGCGTGACGGCAGTAATCGCCGCGGCCGGGAGGATGGCATACGCGGTGGCCGCAAACAGATACGTCGGCAGAGCCGCTTGCTCAACGCTATCGGCTGTCACGAGCAGCCCCATGGCAATATTGTTGGCGGCCAACAGGATGAGCAACAGACTGAGGTGACGGTTAGCAAAGTGGCGTGCATTGAGAGCCAACGTATAGCCGGCCAGGATCACCTCAACCAACGCAAACAGCCAGGTGATAAGTTGTAAGATTTCGACTTCTGCAGCTAAGTTCATCAGCAACGCCCCTCTGCACTCAAGTCAACAGACGACACCCTGTCGTTCAACCATTTTCCACACGGGCAGACACCCCGTCAGGGTCCCGCCCAACGCCTTCCAGCGTCAGATACAACTGCGCTTCGCTCGCGCCGAGGAAGCGCCCCAATTCACGCACACTCTGTTCCATAATGACTTCAGGCATGGGAGTCTGCCAGATCAAATCGCCAAGACGGCTCAGTTGTTCATCGTAAAGTGCCTGGCGCCGCGCTTCGACCAGCAGACGGGTGTTGTCTAGCGTCACAGCCAGACGTTCGGCCGCCGTCGCAATCAAATTACGAGTATTGACATCCCAATCCCCTTTTGCGGCGGAGCGAGTAAAAGCCAGATATCCCAAAGCGACCTCCTGAGCCACCAGGGGGACGACGAGCAGGTAAATATCATCGGTCTCAAGCCATGTCGAGCACGGCTGCCGAGTTGCCATGGCCTCTTGCGCCAACGCCGTCACCTGAGAGGCGTCAATCTGCACCCCCGCCACAGACTGCACGGATGTAGCTTGCAGGAGCATGCGCCAGGAAGCCAACGTGTGTTGCGCGTAGCGTGCGCGAATTTCCTGTATCTGCGTCCGCGTCTCTTCCAGGGAGCGCACCATATCGAGCGCCGTCGTCATCTGACCGGCAACAATGCGGTAAATTTGCAGTTCCTCCTCGGTAAAAGCAGGGCGCGTGCTGTGCAAGTCCAACACCCCCAACACCTCACCGCGCACGCTCAACGGCAGGCTGATTTCCACGCGGCTATCGGGAAATTGCACCAGTTGGTCGGGCAGAGGGAGCGCCATCTGCTCCTTGCCCAACTGCGCGGCCCGTCCCAGCGCGTTCCGCGTCCCCACAGGGACTTCGGCCACCGTCGCGGCAAAACGGGCCAAGTCTTCGCCCAATTGGCCGGAAGTCGCTGCCAGCAGGAGGGTGTCACCGGAGCGATTCATAAGAAACAGATTGACTTGATAGATATCGAAGGTTGCCGAAATTTCCCGCACTACCCGCCAGACCAACTCGTCACGCTGGCGCAGTGAAGTGAGCGTCTGGCCCAGATTTGCCACCCACTCCAACTGTTCTGCGCGCCGTTGCTTAACTTGCGCTTCGCGCACAGCTTGCTCACGATCCGCCGCAAGTTGCTGCGTCATCTCCTTACTTTGCACCAACGCCTCCGCGAGACGCGGGAACAAATAAAGCTGCGAGGCGACGAAAAACGTGCCGGCCAACAGCAAAGTGAATGTGTAGCTAAGCCAGGCAGACGGTTTGGCCGACAGCAACTGAACCTCGGTCGGGATCGTCAACACGCCGGTCGAGAATAACCAACCGGAAATCCCCATCGTGATCACCATCACCGCAATGCTGAGCAATGCGGCGCGCCGTCCCAAGAAAATCGTGGCGATAAAGGCAAAGCCTACCAGGAAAATACCCGCGCTACTGCTCAGCCCCGCGCGCAGCAATGATAGTATCACCAGCCCGTAGGTAATCAGCAACAGCAAACCGGTTTTCAAGGTGTAAGGCGCGCGTTTCCAGAACCGCACGATGCCCACCAGCACGATCCCCCCAACATAGAAAGGAATGAGCCAGGCACGCCCATCTCTCCACACATAATAGGAGGCGATCAAAAGCGCAGGTATGGCAACCACGAACACGATCCGTAAGACACGGTCAAGTAACTCGCTCTGCCATTCACGGACTTCGGTAGAATAAGCGCCTCTTTGTTTTTCGCTCATAGCTTCACTCGTCCACACTCACTTATTGATGCGATGGGATCAGCGCAGCGATGACGCCATCGGCATACGCGACTTCCTGAAGCGACTGCACGGCCTGCGTCAACATCGTTTCAAAATCGGGGGTCTGCAACACGCGCTCACCGAATTCGCGCAGCCACTGTTCCTGCGCCAACTGTGTCTGCACTTCGCGCAGCAACGCGAGCCTTTGCAGGGTGACGCTACCGCCTTCGCCGATCACGCGGTAGAGTTGCGTCTCCAGGATTGTGCTGCGGTGTGCGCCATCGAAGCCAACCATCACCAGGCCATAGAAGTGCGCGCCCGCCCGTAAGGGGATCAAGGTCAGACTACGACTTCGCCCCCCAAACGCCGTATCCTCCACCAGCCGCCGGCAAAGATCGACGTAATCGGCTGCCAACAATTCCGACGGGGCGCTGAGGTCGGGAATGGATAACGGTTTCTCCAACGTCATCCCCAGCGCCAGAGCCGCGCTGAAGTTTTCGGCGGCGTCTCCCTCGGCAATGCGCTGGACATTCAACGCCCCGTCCCGCAAATCGGTCACGAGATACGCTGCATCGACTTTTTGCACGATGCAGGCGCGTCCGGGATTCAATCCCTGAACCAGCTCCAAAATCGCGGTATGAGCCTCCGCTTCGGTATGCGCCGTCCCCAAACGCTGGGTCAGGCGGAAGAATGGGTTCGCCATCTCCAGGACGGAATCTTCGGCGCTCAAACGCCGCGCGTTATCGAGCGCCACCGCCACCTGCCAGGCCAGGCCTTCCAAAACGCGCAGGGTATCCTGATCAAAGGCCATTTCCTCAGCACTGTGAAGGTCGAGGACGCCCAAAACCTCGTCCGCGAGCACCAGGGGCAGCAACGCCGCCGATTGCGCCGCCGGCAAATCGGCCTGCGTCAGATGGGCAGTATCGAGATCGACATTCACCGTCCCCCCGGCCGAGCGGGCAATGTAGGGCTGGCGTGTCTCGAAGACGCGTACTACGAGGCTTTCGGTGGCGCGCTTGAGTCGGTATCCTTTGCTGACCAGCTTTCGTCCGCCAGGCGAGGAGGCCGCACGCAAGACAAGCGCTTTGCCGGCTGCATCCGGCAGGAAAATCGCTACGTGCGGGCAGTCAAAGTGGCGACTGATGAGCTGTACGGCCTGTTCCAGGAGCGGTTCGACGGCGAACTGCTGCATCAAAGCGCGGGTCACTTCGATGGAAGCGTCCATATACATCGCATGACGCTGTAAACTCAGGTTGGAATCCTGCAACACGCGCATCCGCTCCTCCAGCTCTTGCTGGCGGACTTCCAAATCGGCGGAAAGCTGCGCGCTGCGCTGTAGACTGGCAAAGATGCGCGGAAGAAGATTGTTGAAGGAGGCAAACAAGAGCGTGGCACTCGATATGAAGACAATCGCCCCGCTCACCAAGGTGGTCAATGGAGGAGCCGCGCCCAGAGAGGGCTGCGGCATAGGAACACCCAGACCAACCAATGCCACAAAAAGCGCCACAATGCCCGCAGAGATCAGCAACATGACCAGACTGTGGCGCCCGCCCAAGAACAGGGTGGCGAAGAGAACAGCGGTCATCAAATAGATGCGACCATCCTCGCCCCAGCCGTTATACCACAGATCGCCCGCCCCCAGGATAGCCAACGCAGCGAGCAATCCCCAGACACGCCAGACATAGGGGATACGCGGGAAAAACGCGCCGACCACGACGAGCAGATAACCTATCAGCACCAGAAACATATAGCCGGTTTGCTCGATCGCAAAAGCATAGTACACACCCAACGGCACGAGCGGCAAACCAACAAGGGCCACGACGCGCAGAAGACGCTCGAACAAACTCTGTCGCCACGGCAGCATCTGCCCCCCTATTTCAATCTTCCCCTGACTCAAGTTTTGTTCCTTCTTCATGCCTTTCTCCCGTGCGGCGAACGTCATCCCTCAGCGGGCGGGTTGGTGGGGGGAGAGCAAGGGATACAAAAGGTAAACGTGCTGCCCTTGCCTACTTCGCTGGTAACCCACATTTGACCACCGTGCATTTCGACGAACTCCTTGCTCAACGCCAATCCCAATCCCAGGCCCGCTTGCCACCGGCCCTCTTTGTCCAACGGCGTCAGCGCCACACCCTTCTCAAAGCGGACAAACAGCCGCTCAAAATCCTCCGGTGGAATGCCCACGCCCGTGTCGCTCACGCTGACGTAGACCAGATCTTCATTGCACCACGCTTTGATGGCAATCGTCCCGCGCTCCGTAAACTTTGCCGCGTTGTTGAAGAGATGCACAAGCACTTGCCGCAACCGCGCCGGATCGGCATTCAGCACCGGTAAGTCTTCCGGGATGTCCTGCACCAGTTCGATGTCTTTACCGCGCACCAGGGCACTTACGGTGGGCATCATACCATCGATTATCGACTGCAGGGTCACTTCTTGCAAACGCAATTCCATCATCCCGGCCTGAATCTGCGAAATGGCAAGAATGTCGTTGATCAGGAACAGTAGCCGCTGACCGTCATCGTAGATGCGCTCTAAATCCTGCGTCTGCTGCGCCGTCAAGGGGCCGTCAATACCTTTGATCATCAACCGCGAAAAGCCGATGATCGTATTGAGCGGCTCGCGCAAAGCGTGCGACATATTCGCCAGAAAACGCCCCTTGAAGACCTCCGCTTCTTCCAACCGCTGCGCTGCCAGGCGTTCGCGTTCATAAGCCCTGGCGTTTTCCAACGCGACGGCAACCTGCCCGGCGAGCAATTCCAGGATTTCCAACTCATCTTCCTGAATGCCCTCGCGCTCGGTGCTCAATACCGCCAGCACCCCGGAGATCCGCTCCTCCATCCGCAACGGGATCGCCACCCGGCTCAACGTGCGGCGGTACCATTCCACCGCATCATCCGTCTGGTGCTGATCGACTTGCGGCTTCCGCTTGCGAACGGCGCGTTCGATAATGGAACCATCCCCGGCATACACCCGCTCGCTCCAGCCGCCCTGATCGGTAGCATCGGTGACGGTATCACTGCGGATGGCCGGACTCAACGCACGCAGGCGGATTTCGCCACCGCCGGGTTCGACGATATAGATGGCCACCGAGGCGTACACGAAGCACTCACGGATCAAGTCCGCCACCTGGTTAAGGAGCAGCACCGGATCGCGTATCGACGTGATCGCCTGTCCGACCTCCTGACTGGCCTGCAGGTGCAGGGCACGGCGTTGAATCTGATAGTTAGCCTGCTGCAAGCGCTTGGTCCGTTCGGCTACCTTTTCCTCCAGTTCCTCGTAGAGCGACTTCAAGTCCGCCGCCATGTCATTGAACACGTAGGTCAGGATGCCGATTTCATCGCGCGACGTGACTTCGAGATGCTGGGCCAGGTCGCCTTCGGCCATCGCCACCGCCGATTCGGTGAGGCGAATGACCGGGCGCGTGATCTGGCGGATGACGAACGCCGAGATAAGGGTCGTCACCAGCGCCACAGCCAAGACGAGAGCAATCAACGTCGCCGCGATGCGATTGGTGGATTCCAGGGTTTCGGATTGCGCCTGTTCGACCAGCACGCCGATATCGTAATCCGTCACGTGGTAATACGCGCCGATCACCGGCACGCCCAGGTGGTCCACATAGACGCCATCCCCCGACAAGCGCGGCGGCACGCTGCCCTCAACCATCATCACAGCATCTTCGCCGCCCGGCCATACCCATGAGTCAAAGATCAGATACACTTTCCCAGTCTGGCCGATGAGAGCCTCATCGAGCAGGACGTCGTACTGAATCGTGCGGGCCATCCCCGCCCCACTCAAACAGAAAACTAACGTTTGCGACTTGGTTTTCCCCACCCTCAACCACAAATTGGAATCGGCGCGCGACAGGATGAATTGTCCCTGGGGGAAAGCTGCGTCTTTCTCTGCCACCGCGAACGACGAGGCAGGCATCCGCATAGCCACTGCCGCCATCGGAGGGGCGCTCTGGCACTGCCCTACCGACCACAGCGATTGTCCATTTTGATCGACCAGCACCGCGCCGAGCAAATCAGGGTGCTGACTGTGGACAGTCGTCCACCAGGCATCACGCCCGGTCACAACGTCATCATCCACTTCAAGAGCAGCCAGTATTAACTGTTGATAACTATGCGTAAGCCATTGGCGTAATTCTTCACCCTTCAAGGTCGCCACGGCCTGCAATTTGCTTTTGACTTCTTTCTGAAGGCTGTCGCGGTTGCTCTTCGCCGCATAACCGCCGATCAGGGCCAACGGGAGGATTGTTAGAAAGAGAAAGGCAGTCAGCAGGGTTCGCCCCAGTCCTCCGCGCATCCCTGTAGTCGGGATCGAACGGGATTCTCGTGGGGCCTGAACACCGGCATTTATTCCCGTTCCCATACCTCCTCACCCTGCAAGATCCGCCGGACTTGTTCGGGGAATCGATCGGGGTCCAAAGGTTTGCCGATAAAACCGTTAAACCCGGCTTCACGTGCGCGGGCCACATTCTGCAACGATACATCGGCCGTCACTGCCACAATCGGCACTTCCTGAAAGCGTGGATGCGAACGTAAAGAGGCCAGCGATTCAAAACCGTCCGCATCGGGCAAGGCAATGTCCATCAAAATTAAATCGATATTCCCCAATGTCTCGGCAAATTCAAGCACCTTCCACCCCGAAGCCTTCCATTCACATTTCTTGACACCCAGAAAAGCCAATAAACGGGTCATCAAGATAAAGTTGTTGAGGTTGTCCTCAACAATCAGAATGACGGCATTCGAGGGAGGGATAGGTTTCCACTTCATAGTGTATTTCTCTGAGGCGCGGTCGGCAGCCTAAGTTCCTTTCATCTTGAGGAAACGTGCGACCTGGTTCGGAAGCTCATCAACATCAATTGGCTTGGGAATATAACCACTGCACCCGGCCGCCAGTGTCTTCTCACGGTCACCCTGCATCACATTCGCCGTCATCGCGATGATGGGGATGTGGGCCAGTTCTGGAATCGCCCGCATGCGACGTGTCAGCTCATAGCCGTCAATATCAGGCAAGTTCATATCCATGAGAATGAGATCCGGTTTCACGCGCAGGGCGATCTCGATACCGGTCGGCCCATCCGCAGCCTCGAAAACGTCGTAATCTTCAACCATAAGAATACGCTGCACTAACGTGCGATTCCCAGGGTTGTCTTCAATATAGAGAATCTTTGCACCCATGTTCACCTCTGTGTTTGTATTCCTGCTTAATTATAGCATGAAAGGGTTTCGTAAAATCATCTCAATGATAAACGTTTGGTTAATGTTTGAAAAATGTTAACCAACAGTGTAATCCGCATCATATTGATAGCAAATTACCCGTCAACTTACAAAGCAGATTTGTGTACCCAATTATATCCTCTTACGAACAATAGCACAACTAAAATAAACGTAAAATAGCAGTGTCATTACTCCCGATATGCTCAACCCAATTCCGACGGCCAGCCACCGCGAGCGATAGGTGAACGTGATGCGCCAGACACCCGACTCCACGGGCACGCCGCGGAAAAGCACATCGGTGCGGAACACCTCTGGCCTTGCCGGCGCCCCCCCCTCGGTTTCGAGCGGTTGAACCGTCGCCTGCCACCCCGGATACCACACCTCGGACAGGACAACGAACGCCGGTACAGCGGTGCTCACGTCCACTACCACCCGTTCCGGCGTGTACGCCACCAGCGTGGCAAGACCGGGCGGCACGTCCGCCGGCGCGTTCTCCACCCCCTGGTCACAGCCGATAACCACAGCCTGTGTAGCCGGGTCGAAAGTCGGGTCGCGCATCACAGCCAAAGCAGCATCATCCGAAGCAACGCAGCGCACATCCTGCGTCAGGAAGGCGCGCGGCACCATGCGCAAGTTCTCGTAGATTTTCACATCGCCGGAATGAGCCAGCCGGAAGTCCTCAGAGAGCGCCAGCGGATAGAACGCGCCGGTGCGCTCATCGAGCAAACTCGCGCCGGTCAACGTCAGGCCGCCGGAAGCCGCCCGCACGGTGAGCGCCGTCAGCGTCGTCGCTGCGTCCAACGGCAGACGATAGGCGACGTCGGCGGTCTCGTGCATCGGCAAGGAAAACGTGCGCGTCGCGCCATCCGCAAACGTGACCTGTACCTCTCCCGCGCCCGCGTACAACCAGCCGAGCATGTCCGCCACAAAATCTTCCGGCAGCCAGGCAAGCGTGAGAGCTTCCCCGGCGTCCAGGTGCGGTTGAAACTGGCGGTCGTAAAACACGCCGTCCACCCACAAATCGCCGGTCTTGTCGGTCATCAAGAAGCGCACGCCGAGCAGCGAGAGCCAGCGACCCTCAGGAATCGCCGTGAGGTTTTCGCGCAGGCGACCATCGAGCGTGCCTTCGGGCAAGAAGAGGCGTGAGAACGCGACGTAGTGGCGCAGCGGGAGCAAGCCGCCGTCGTAGCCGTCCACGGCGGGCACCGCAAAGGCCAGCGACAGGTTGGGCGCCAGCACCTCCCGCTGTTTGACGGCGACTTCATAGGCCCACAGCGCATCGGGAGAGAGTGCCGCGCCGTATACCGCCTCGATGTCGGCCTCGTCGCCCGCCTCGAAGAGGGTCGGCGTGATGCTGAGGAAGCGGCCTGGTGGTTCGCCCCGCGCCGTCGCCGCGGAGGCCGCCGCGACAAGATGCGCCGTCGCCGGACGGAGATCGGTATAGGCGCGCGGCGCTGTGGCGTCGGCGTGCGGCATGCGTTCGGCAGCCCACAGCAGTTCCGCACAAATCAAGCCGGTCAACGCCAGCGGCGCGAGTTTCACCACAGAAACACGGAGAGCACGGAGATTTTTGGTGATATTTCTCGGTGTCCGCTGTGTCTCCGTGGTTAAAAATAGTGACTCAAAGCCTATCCCCGCCAGCAGCGCCGCCGCCAGCACGTACAGCGCCAGAAAGCGCACCGGCGCGCGGAAATGCACGAACCCCGGCACGCCCAGTCGCACCGCCGCTAAGTAGAGCGGATTGTAGCCACCCAACGCGCAGAACACGCCCACGCCGCCCAGCAGGATCAGCGCCAGGCTATATGCCCGACGGGTGCGCAACGCGCGCCACGCCCCCCACCCGGCCAGCGCCATCCCCGTCAGGCCGATGTAGGCCACCGCTTCAGGCAACAACAACGGCGTAAGATAGGGCGGCACAAGCGCGCGCAGCAGTTCCCACGGCCGCACGGAGAAAGAAACCGCCTCACGCCAGGGCAATCCCCCGCTGCGCATCGAATAGCGCGACAGTTCAAGCGTCGGCAACAGTTGCGCTGCTGCGATCAGGCCGGCGAGGGCGAAGGGAAGAAGAAAAGAGGCAAGAGGCAGGAGGCAAGAAGTGATGCGTGATGCGTGATGCGCGATGCGTGAGGCAAGTTGCTGGTCACTCGTTACCCGTTGCTCGTCGCCGGATTTGCCGTTTGCCATTTGCCACTTGCCGTTCAACTCGCAACCCACAACCCACACAACCAGTCCCAGCACGGCGATAAACGCCATCTGCGTGTGGCCCGCCAGCACAATCATCGCCAGCGCACCCACACTCAGCGGCGAAGGCCACCTGCCGATTTTGGATTTTGGATTTTGGATTTCGGATTTCGGATTTCCGATTCCTATTTCTGGCAGCAGGAGTAACGGCAGCCACGCCAGCGCCTGCACCTGGTTGAGATGCTCCACGTGAATGCCCAGGTAGCCGCTTCCGGCATACAGCAGGCCGCTCAGCGCCGCGCTCCACGGCCGCAATCCCAGCCGGCGCGCGAGGATGGTGGTATTCACCGCGGCAAGGCTCAGGTGCAGGAGCACACTCCAATGCAAGGAGCGCGCCATCCCTGCCAAAGAGGAACCAGAAAGGAGCCACAACGGCCAGTTGAGCGGATAAAACACGCCGACCTGAGAATTGGCGAGCAGCGGCGCGCCGGCGAAGAGATCGGGATTCCACAGCGGCAAGCGTCCGGCCTGGAAAGCGCGCGCGGCCGCAGTCCAATAAGGAAAAAAATACATCTGCAAATCGCCGCCGGCCAGCACCCATCCGGCTACCAACCGGCGATAGAGAAACAAAATGCCAAACAGCATCAGGAGATACGGCGCGTAAGTCCAAAGGCGCCAGTCCTTAGTGCCTACTCGCCGGTCGCCAGTCGTCGATTCACCCATTCGCCATTCCCTACCGGCACAATTGTAACGTCTGGAGGGCATTCGCATCCTCGGGGTCGATGCGCAGGGCCGCCTCGATATAGGGCAGCGCCTCGTTACATTGATCCAGGAGATAATACGACAGCGCCAGCGTGTAATAAGTCTCAATCGATGGCCCCCCGACGCGCCCGGTGTCTCCCGAAGCCTGCACTCGACCATTGGGCGCGGGAAAAATCGCCTCGGTGCGCACGAGCTGGCGTTCCAACGAGCGCAGCGGTAAAAACCAACCGATGTAAATTTTCCCGGCGGGCGCCGGCGGCAACCCCTGCATCTCGATCGCATATCGCCCGCTCATCACATCAAAGCGGATGTGCCCCGTGATGTCCGTGCCGACCATACGGCCCGCAATCATCCCGCGCAGCGGCGCTTCGAAGTCAATGGGGTGCACAAACTCAGCCCGCGCCACCTCCGTTCCTCCTGGCTCGGTCCCGACTGCATTGGTGTCCTCCATCGTGATGACCAGGTAGACCGTCCGCCGGCGGGAGCGCGCTTCACCATAGCGGACGGCGAGTTTCAGGTTTTCGATGGCATCTTCGTAGTTACGTTGCTGGAAATAAAGCGTTCCGAGGTGCGCATAGGCATCGCCAAACGTAGGATCGAGCTTAATCGCTTTGGTGAGATTGGCCTCTGCCTTGTTATAATCGCCGGTGAGCAAGAGCAGCAGGCCCAAACGCGCCAGCGCCGGGACGTGATTGGGGTCGGTTTCCACGGCGTCGGTGTAGGCCTGCACCGCCAGCGTCCAGTTGCCCAGCGCGTTGGCGTTACGGCCAATCGCCATGTGCAAGTGAACCAGCTTGTCATGAATCGCCAGCGCCTCACGATACGCGCCAATCGCACCGTAATAATTCCCCTGCGTCTCCAACACGTAGGCGCGGTTGCGCAGCACATCGACGTTGTTTTCGCCCAATTCCACTGCCGTGGCAATCGTATTGTTGGCGGCATACCAGTTCCCGGCGTCGATGTAAGCTTCGGCCAGATAGGCATACGCTTCCGGCAGGGTAGGGTCGAAGGAAATGGCCTTCTCGCACGCCGACACCGCTTCCAGCGGCAACCCGATCCAATCGTAAGCCAAACACAACACCGCCCAGGCGCGGGCATTCTCCGGCTGGCGGCGCAATGCCTCGCGCGCCATCTCCAGACCGCGCTCGGGCTGTGACTGGAACGTCAGTAACCGCGACAATGCCACGTACAGGTCGAACTGGTTCGGCTCGATATCCAATGCGCGCTGGTAAGCGTCGATCGCGCCTTCCATGTCACCGGCCCAGTAGGCATCTTCGGCCCTGGCGACGTAGATAGCCGGCGATGGCGTGGGCGTCGGCGAAGGTATGGGCGTGGGCGCATACACCGCTTCGCCGCCGGGCCGCTCCTGCATGACGTCCATAATGGTGTTGACCACATAAATGCCCGCCCCGACCAATGCCAATAGCATCAACAGGCGCAACCAGGGGATGTGACGCTGGCGTCGATACAAGTCACGGTCGGATTTCAGATACACGACCACGCTCCCGTAAAGTAGACGGTAGACGGTAGACGGTAGACGGGGAAGGAGAGATCATTGCACTTTTATGTTTATAGAAGACCATGGCCACGATACCACTCCCAAGCCTCCGCAACTGCGGCCTGTGCTGAGCCGCCGACAAAGCCCAACTCACGTGCAGCTTTGCGGCCATCGAAGTACATATCGCGCGCGCTCAAGTGCAACTGGCTGCCATCAACCAATGGCGTGGCGCGACGGACGCGATTCAGCCAATCGACCAGCGCGGCCAGCGGCGTCATCAACACGCGCGGGATGGTGAACCACGGGGCACGCTTGCCGGTGACCTCCGCCGCCATCGCCATCAGTGCGCGATGCGAGATATTTTCGCCGTTGAGGATGTAGCGTTCGCCGGTAGCGCCGCGCTCCGCCGCCAGCACATGCCCTTCGCCAGTTGCTTTGGCCGAGACGATGCCCATCCCCCCCGGCGGCGCAGCGATAAGCAGCCCACGCTGCGCCGTTCGCAGGATTTCGCCGCCCACGAAGTACACGTCGCGCTGCCCAATCACCGACACCGGGTTGACAATCACCACGTCCAGCCCCTCCGCCACGGCGCGCTGCACCTCCGCTTCGGCCAACACCTTGCTGTGCCCATAGTG
>JAIOAS010000024.1 GCA_019873725.1 Chloroflexota bacterium
GTGCTCTGCGGTGCAATTTAAGAAAAGTCGCCCCCATTCTGAAATGCACCCTCCTACATCTTGAAACTAGAACAGAAGGCAACTTGAGCTATAATATGAACAAGTGAGGATGAAGGAATGAGGGCGAAGTTCCTCAATCCCTGATCCCCAATTCCCAATCCCTATGCGAAAGGAGTCGATATGTCCAATCAAAAAGCCCAAATATTCCTGGATATCCAGCGCACGATCGCTCCCATTTCCCCGCTGCTGTTTGGCGGATTCGCCGAACACATGGGGCGCTGCATCTATGAAGGCATTTACGATCCGGCATCGCCCCATGCCGACGAGCGCGGTCTGCGCACAGATGTGATCGCCGCATTGCGCGAGCAGGCCTACACCGTGATCCGCTATCCGGGAGGTAACTTCCTGAGCGGCTACAACTGGCTCGACGGCGTCGGGCCCAAAGACCAGCGCCCGCGCCGACGCGATCTGGCCTGGCAATCGCTGGAGACCAATCAGTTTGGCACCAACGAATTTATGGAATTCTGCGCCGCCATCAACGCTGCACCGATGCTGGGCGTCAATATGGGCACAGGCGACATCCAGTCCGCCGCCAATCTGGTGGACTACTGCAACACACCGGAAGGCACCTACTGGTCGGATTTGCGCATCAAACATGGATACCCTAAACCCCACAACGTGCGCTACTGGTGCGTTGGCAACGAAATGGATGGCCCCTGGCAGATCGGGCATCTGGACGCCGTCGCCTACGGCAACAAGGCGCTCGAAGCCGCCAAGATGATGAAATGGCTCGACCCCACCATCGAGACCGTGCTGTGCGGATCGTCCGGTGACGGTATGCCCACCTATCCAGACTGGGATCGCATCGTGCTGGAAATCGCCTGGGAACATGTAAACTATCATTCGATGCACTACTACGTCAACAACAACGCGGGGGATACGGCCAGCTATCTGGCCAGCGCCGTGCGCTTCGAGCGTTTTGTCGACACGATGGAGGGCACGCTGCGCTACGTCAAAGCCAGGCGGCGCAGCACACACAATGTCTATCTATCGTGGGATGAGTGGCAGGTCTGGCATTCGATCGGCAGCCCTTTGGGAGGCCGGTGGACAGAAGCGCCGCATCTGGCGGAGGACATCTACAATCTGGAAGACGCGCTCGTGGTGGCGCAATGGCTCAACGTCTTCCTGCGCAAGAGCCACGTGCTCAAGATCGCTTGCGTGGCGCAGATCGTCAACGTGATCTCGTGGCTGCACACCCGCCGCGACGCGCTGCTCAAACAGCCTTCGTTCTACGTCTTCAAGCTGGTCAGCAACCTGGCGCGCGGCGACGCGCTCGATGTGCTCGTCAAAGCCCCGCTGGTCGAGACCAAACAGTACGGCGAAGTCCCGATGCTCGACGTGTCCGCCAGCTTCGACGCCGAAACGCAACAGGGCGCGCTCTTTGTGGTCAACCGCAGTCAGACGGAGACCCTAACAACCGACATCATCTGGCAGAGCGACGCGCCGCGTCAGGTCACAGGCGCGTACCAGGTCGCGGGGACGGACGTAAAAGCGGTGAACACCTACGAACACCCCGATACGGTTGTCTCGCGCCAGATCACCGTCGGCCCGATCGAGGGCAACACGCTGAGCCTGCGCCTGCCGCCTCTGTCGTTCACCGTGATCAGCACGCGCTAACGGGCAAACGGGAAGTATCTGCTGCGGCCCAGACCGGTCAGGTTTTCCCAAGCCTGACCGGTCCTTCATAGTTTCATAACGAACGGTCAGTCAACGGCAATTCCGAACACCATACTCAACACTGTAAAACGGACCGTCTTACCTAAAGCAGCAGCGGTCAAAAACTTCCACCAGCGCATTCTTGCGATACCGGCCAGAATGCCGCCCATATCAAAAATAGGATTGGGAATTGCCGCCAAAATAAAGATCACGATGGCCCCCCACCGTTGAAATTTGGGCCGCAGCCAGCGCAGCCACTGCATTTCTTTTTCCCCAAAACCGGCTAAAGTCGTACCCTCGTCCAGGTTGGGGCTCATGCCTAAACCCAAGGTGTATCCCGTCATCTCCCCCACGGCCGCGCCGCAACCGGCCAACACGCCCACAAGGTAGGGATTGAGCACTGCGCCGAAGGCCACCACGGTAAAACTCGGCGCAGGGAAAATAAGTGTCGCATTGCCCAAAATGCTGATGATCAGCACACCCAGATAGCCATACTCGGCGTATTTTTGCACCATGTCGCGTGTGGCATAGATCACAAAGGCGATGCCGATGGAGAAACCGATCATCACCCACCGCAGCACAGCCTGCTTTCGGTCGGAACGGGAAACAGGCAATTCGGACTCCTCTGAATTCTCGGACAAAGAAACCCTCCTCTTAAAATTAGCGAAAATTGTAGTAGTCAAGATAATCTTGCAATCACGAATCAAAGAATCGTACACGGATTTCGCGGATTCTACGGATTTTTAGGGAAAGAAATCCGCGTTTTTCGTGTTCATCCGTGTCCTAGAATTGCAAGATGCTTTTGCCCAGTACAAATCTTCGCGAATAGAGATCAAAATTAGTGGAGATTTGCGAAGATTCAGGTAGAAAATCCGTTCAAATCCGTTAAATCCGTTGACAGAACACCTACCGCTTCCCAGCTGTGGCCGGTCTCCGACCGCGTCACCATGGCGTCAGACATTGGCGGCCACGGTCAGAGACCGGCCCGAGCGGGAAGTTGTTTATTTACAGAGCCTTAGTTTTGTAGTCGGCGCGGTAGTCTGCCGCGTCATTTCCATTCTCATTTTATTGAGATTTCGATAATTGTCGAAAAAGCCCCCCATCAACTATTTCCATTCATGGCATTTTCCATTACAATATAAGTATCACACAAACATTCCTACTCCATACGCCGCACTCCCGAATCAAAGCGCTGACCATCACAAAAGGAGGGCTACATGTCCGGCTGGAAGGGTAAGACCACAACCGACCTTAATTTGCGGGCGGGCACGGGATTGGATTATCCGATTCTCACGACGCTACCCGAAGGGACGGTGTTCGATATTTTGGATGAGGTGGGCAGCAACTGGCTGCACGTCCGCGTGGAGGGGCAAGAGGGTTACGTCTACCGCAGCTATACGCAACTCCCGCGCGCCGGTAAAACCGCAATGGCCCTCGCCGTGCGCAACACGCCGGGTGAAACGCTCCCCATCGTCACGGCGCTGTACGAAGACACGCAACTGCTCGTCTTTGGCGAAGAGGGCGGCTGGTACGAGGTCATCGCGCTGGGGATGGCCGGGTACGTACCGGTGGAGGCCGTCCTCTTCCCGCAGATTGGGAAGACCACCGACACGGTCAACTTGCGGGCCAGCGCGAGCACCGAGAGCAAAATCCTCGAAATCCTGCCGCCGGGCACGCAGGTGCACATCTGGCGGAGCGAGGAGGGGTGGCTGTACGTGGCCGATACCGTGCGCTCCGGCTATCTCCACAGCAGTTACGTGCAGGTAGGCATAGAGCCGGTAGAGGAACAACCTGGCAAAAAGCCGGAGCCCTTTCCCGAAGTCCCTCTGGAACCGCCGGAAGCCGAGAAGATCAGGCTTGGCCCCAATCCCACTTACACCGAACGCCAGGTCGCCAGCCTGTGGAACCGCATGGGTGGCCTGCTCAAAGCCTTGGCCGCGCACCTGGAGCTTGACCCTGCCGCCGCAGTCGCCGTGCTGACGGTGGAATCCGGCGGGCGCGCCTTCGACGCCAACGGACGCATGATCATCCGTTTTGAGAACCACGTCTTCTACGACCGCTGGGGCAAGGATAACCTCAGCATCTACCAACAGCATTTCCAGTTCAACGCGACCCAACGGTGGCAGGATCACATGTGGCGTCCCGCCGCCCACGAGGCATGGCGCAAAGCCCACACCAGCCAGGATGAAGAGTGGCGTGTCTTCGAGTTCGCCCGCGGCCTGAACGACACGGCGGCCAAGCTCTCTATCAGCATGGGCGGGGCGCAGATCATGGGCTTCAACTACCCCACCCTCGGCTACGACACCGTCCAGCAGATGTTCGACGCCTTCTCCGCCAGCGAGCGCGACCAGATCATCGGCTTCTTCAACTTCCTCCGCGGACGCGCGACCGAGTCCAAACGCATCGCGGCGCTACAGGCTCTGGACTTCGTCACCTTCGCGCGGCTGTACAACGGGCCAGGGCAGGCGGTTCAGTATGGCGCGGCGATCCGCACCGCGTACGATACGTTCTACAGGCTGCGGCAGAGCTGATAGGCTCTTTAGAAGCAGAATGGGACTCGGATCGACGGATGAAGACAAATTATTGCTCGTAATACGCCCAAATAAGCATGATAGGTATAACCTGTGCAATCCGTTAAATCCGTCCAAGTTATAGCAGGCACATAGCAAAGCGTCAGCAAATCTAAATAGTAAGAAAGGAGTTCACCATGAATCGCTCGATTTGGAGATATTTGGTACCGATTCTCGTTGTCGTGTTGCTATCGGCTGTTTTGCTAAAAAGCGGGTATCCGGCGGTAGCCGGGTTGCCATCCAGCACAATCCCACAGGCAAACGCCTCAACCGGGCCGGCCGCGCCCGGCGCTCCGGGCACGAGTTCGCAAGGCACCGCGGTACAGGTGATGCCAACCTCTGGCGAACCCTTAGACCTTCAGCCGTCATTCACCAACGAGGCGGGCCCGTCGGCGATCACAACCCCGCAGGCAACCGCGGTAAGCGAGTCGGTCGCGCCCGGCACCAGTTCGCAAGGTACCCAGACGCAGTTGGCCATGGCCCCTGGCGAACCGCAAGACGATCCGGCGCTCTTCGCCAGCATAGCAGCCACCTCACGCTTCTATAACATTCCGGGATCGGTGCTCATGCCGGTTGACAGCGCAACGACGCTGGCCTATGATTACATGGGATGCATTCACGCCAAAACCGGCGGCGGGAATTTACTCAATGCCCCGCTGAATCTTCCCGAAGGTTCCACCCTCATAGGCATACGCCTGTATTACGTTGACAGCAACGCCACCACCGACGTCAACGCCTGGATCACACGCTACAACTTGGACGGCACGGATTTCGACGACCTTGTGTCTGTCATGTCTTCAGGCGATGCAGGTCGTGGAAATGTCTGGGGCGATGTCGACCCTACCATGAACGTGGTGGATACGTACAGCTGGAGATATGTCCTGAACGGCCGGGTGAACAGTGCAACAAACACCCTCCAAATCTGCGGGATACGCGTCATGTACACCCCTCCCCCCGGCTGCTGTACCTACATCCCGTCCGTGATGCGCCAGGCCCTGCCGTGATAAAAGACTGTTATCCCTTGAGGCAAAAGCACATTGCATAGCCAGGCGGAATCGTTTAAGCCGTGGCAATAGAGTCGGCGACGACTACCCTATATCGGGACAGATGGCGGCGATGCGTTTTCTATAGGAGCCGCAAAAAGCCATGAAGTCTGTTCCACCGCCACGCACGCCCCGCGCCGATCAATACGCGTGACCACCGCCCCACGCGCGAAAGGGTTGTTCTTGAGGTGTGGCGCATCGAGCAAACCGCTCGTCACCGCCCGCGCCAGTGTCGCCGGATCGGTCAGCGGGTCGGCGATGGTATCCTCGGCTAATGCCGCGATCTGCGCCAGCATTGCCCGCGCCTCGCGCACCAGCTCGTCTTTGCGCGCCTGCACCGCCGGGTCTGCCGTCATGTCCGGCTGACCGCGCAGCGCGTTGTCGATGGCCCGCCGCGCCATGGCGCTCGCGGCGATGACATCGTCGGCAGTGGCCGCGTGATGCGCCTCCGTGTGCCCCACAATATGCACGATGTGCGGCTTGAGCGCCATCTGCACGTAGATGCTCGCGGCCAAATGCGCGCGCGCCGCGTCGTCGTTGAGGGGATAGCTCAGCAACCCCGTCCGCGTCTGCTTCCAGATGCGGAAGTCCGGCCCCGCCAATGGCGCAATTAGCTCCAAAATCGCCAGCATCTTCGCCAAATCCATCGCGTCTGAGAGGCCCGCCGGGCTGTTGAACATCAACTGCGCGATGTAGTCGTGCACACCGAACGCCTTTGCGTTGTGCGCCGAAAGGTACGCCGCGACGACCGAAACCACGTCCGGCGCATCACGCATCCCCCAATGGTGCGGCTCGTTCAGCTCCACCGGGATGCCGCGCGCGCCGTACCACGCCATCACCTGCTGGTGCTCGCGGATCGAGCCTTCCAGGGCCCACGGCCCGCGCCCGTCCATCTGGTTGAACCAGAAGAGCGGGATAGCGCACCAGGCGATGTTGATCGTCTCGACGTAAACCTCCGCCAGGCGGATGAAGTCGTCGGTGCCGGAATAAGTGCGCAACAGCGGATAGTTACCACGGCGGCTGGCTGCGTAGAGCGCACGGTAATCCTCGGCGCTGCGCACGGGCACGCCGCCGGCTCCCTTGCGCCGCACGTCCTGCCGCTCCGGGTGGAAGAAATGCTCCTGCGCGTCCTGGTCGATGCCCAGCGAAATCACGTCCAGCGCGTGCGCCTCGGCGATTTTGGCAATGCCGTCCACGGTCGCCTCCATCGTCGGCAGACCGAAGTGGTGACGCAAAATGGGGTACGGCGCTTTCCAGGCGATACGCGCCACAGTTGTCTGTGGAAAATCCGCAGCGGTGGCTTGCGTGTGAGCCTGCCCCTTGAGATAGGCCAGGACCGCGTCCGGCGGTTCGCTCCCGTCGAAGACCTGCTCGAAGAAGCCGAGCGCCCGCGCCCGTTCGGCCACCGGCGGCGTCCCTCCGAAGGCAAAGCGCACGCCCGCGCTGCGTAGCTCGTCCGCCGCCTCCGCGAAGTCACCCAGCAGCCGCTCGCCGGTCTCCGGCGTCAGCCGGTACGAAACGCCGACGAGATCCGCCCTCTCACGCCGCGCAGCCTCCAGCAGCGCCTCCACCGACACCGCCGGGCCGAGAAACACCGTCCGCCAGCCCGCCGCTTCCGCCAGCCGCAGGAAATTCATCACCCCGGCGACATGCACACATTCGCCCAACGCTCCCGCTACAACAGTCTTCATCGATCACTGCTCCGTAACTGGTAATCGGTAATCAGGAATCGGTGATTAGACAGCAGGTGTCCGTCGATTCGCCAATTCACCCATTCGCTGATTCTTCATTCGCTGATTCGCCCTACCGCTCCCCCGTCTCCACGTAATGGTGCAGTTCCGCCACCGACATCCCCTTGATCCCCAGCCGTTCCAGTGTGCGGCCTTTGCGCCAGTAATCCGTCGCGTGGACGATGTTCGCCAGCTTCACAATCGCGTGGATGGCGGTCGTGTCGACGCCGTATTGGTGGCCGATGAGCGCAATCGGCACCAGGCTGCACGGCACGTCCTCAAAAATGTAGCGGTGTTGAATGATGTTGGGCGCTTTGATACCGCCGTAGCCGGGATTGGCGTGCATCGCTTCGTAGAGATTGCCGCCCAGTGCCCCGTACGCGCGTTCGAGCCATTCCTCCGCCGTCTGCGCGCGAATCCCCACCGCCGCCGCCACCGTCACCCGCTCTCGATCCAACGCGGCCAGCACCCGCGCCGTGGCCGGCGTGACCCCATCCATGTAAAACTGAAAGTCGCCCTGCCGCGCCTCGATCCACCCGGCATTGAGCAACGTCAGCGCGGGATGGAAGATCGCCCCCATGTTGTTCAAGCCGGTATAGAGCACGTTCTTGGCCGGAATGAACTGCGGGTAGACTGCGGAAAGCGTGGTCAGCGCCTCCTGCGTGCGCGTCGCTGGAAGCGCGGAAACCGGCACCGAGAACTTGGTGCGGAAGATGCGGGCCTCCGCCGGCCCACTGCTACGCGCCGCAAAAAGGAAGGTCTCCGCCTCACAAATGATAGGATTGCAATTGCAGCCGCCTTCAATGAGCGCCTGTTTGAACTCCAACGCCCCACCGGTACGTCCAGGGTGCAACACGACGATGTGGTGATCGCGCAGATAAGGCGCAGACGCCAGCGCGATATCCCGGTGTCCTGACGCCGGAACGACGACCATCACCAGCCGGCCCTCGGCCAACGCCTCGCCCATATCGGCGGTGACCGCGCGCAGCGGAGCGAAGACCACACTGCCATCTTCTAGCTGCAACTCGATGCCCTTACGCAGGTCTATCACCTCGATGCGCTCGTAAGTGCGATTGTACAACGTCACCGCAAATCCACGCGCCGCCATCTCCGCTGCCATCGCCTTCCCGCCATGGCCCGCGCCGATGACGGTAATCCCTAGTGATTCCTGATTCATGGTTTCCTCCTTCAAAAGTAACCACAGAGGCACAGAGGGCACGGAGAGAATTCTAAAAAACCTCTGTGTTCTCCGTGTCTCCGTGGTGAATTTTCAGCGCGCGTTTGGTATACATCGATTTGGGTGAGTTGTCCAGTTAGCAGATGTGGTACAATAACACCAATTCCGTACAACCTGACAATCCGACTACCCGACTGAGGACAAACGATGGGAAACTTCTTTGCCAAAGACTGGACCGGCGCGCCGTTCGAGCTTTTCGGCACGGCGCATCTTATCGCCCTGGCGCTTGTGGCGCTTGTTAACGTGGCATTGCTCACTATCCGCAAACACGCCGGTGAGACTGCGCGACGCAACATCCGTTACGGGCTGGCGATTTTGCTCGTCATCAACGAGATCGCCTGGCACTTGTGGAAATGGAGCATTGGCGAATGGACGGTTCAGACGATGCTGCCACTGCACCTGTGCAGCGTCCTGGTCTGGCTAAGCGCCTACATGCTGATCACCAAAAACCACGCCATCTACGAATTCGCCTACCTGCTTGGCATTGCCGGCGCACTGCAAGCCTTGCTTACGCCCGATGCAGGCATCTACGGGTTTCCCCACTTCCGCTTCTTTCAGACGATGCTGTCGCACGGCGCTATTGTCACCGCCGCGCTCTATATGACCATCGTCGAAGGCTTCCGTCCCACGTGGGCGTCGGTGCGGCGCGTGCTCGTGGGGAGTTACCTCTACGCGCTCCACGTCTGGGTGATCAATGATCTGATCGGCAGCAACTACCTGTATCTTGCCCGAAAACCGGAAACCGCCAGCCTGTTGGACGTGCTGCCGCCCTGGCCCGGCTACATCCCCATTATCATCGCGCTCGCCCTGGCCTTCATCCTCCTCTTCTACCTGCCGTTTGCGATTAAGGACGCACGACGCAAAACACAAACTCGTCAGCAGATTAAGCAGATTTAGCAGATTTCATGAATGGTCCAACGAAAGACAATGTCAGACTACGCGACTAAAGACTATTTGACTCCATGACTACCCCCGTCTTTTTCATCCGCGACTTGCCCATCCATGGCTCGCTGATCCTCGCGCCGCTGTCGGGTTACAACGACCAGCCCTTCCGCCGCCTGTGCCTGGAATTCGGCGCGGCGCTGGTCTACACCGGCTTGCTCTCGGCGAGCGCCATCCTCTACGGCTCGCAACGCTCGGATGAACTGTTGCGCTTCCATCCAGATGAGCATCCATTGGCGTGCCAGCTCTTCGGCAGCGACGTTGACATACTGGCGAAAGCCGCGCGCGCCGTCGAAGCGTTGGGCATCGACGTGCTCGACTTCAACATGGGCTGCGCCGAACCGAAAATCGTCAAGGGTGGGCACGGTGCAGCTCTGCTCAAAGACCCGGCGCTGATCGGGCGCATTGTGACGCAACTCGTCGCCACCGTGCGCGTCCCCGTCACCGGCAAGATTCGCCTGGGGTGGGACGCCGGTTCGCGCAATTACCTGGAAGTCGCCCGTATCCTCGAAGATAGCGGCGCAGCAATGCTCGCCGTGCACGGGCGCACCGCCGACCAGCAATACACCGGCCGCGCCGACTGGGATGCCATCGCCGCGGTCAAACAGGCCGTGCGCATCCCCGTCCTCGCCAGCGGCGACGTGAAGTGCGCTGCCGACATCTCCCGCATCCAGGCGCGCACCGGCTGCGACGGCGTGATGATCGGGCGCGCTGCCATCGGCAACCCGTGGATTTTTCAATACCGCGACCTGCCCGACGTCCCCTGGGCCGAGCGCGTACCGGTCATCCTGGAACATCTGCGCCGCATGGTGGATTTCCACGGCGAATATCTCGGCCTCCGCCGCTTTCGCAAGCACCTGCGGCGCTACCTCACCAGCACCGACGTCAGCCGCCAGCAGCGCCGCGCCTTCCTGCAGTGCGAGGATTTGGCGACGTTCACGGCTTTGCTGGAAAGCGTCGCGGGCGTATAATTGGGGCGTGCACAGACACGGCAGTTTTCACCGCCGAGGCTGCCGCAGACGCTGGGAACCGATAAATCGCTGCGCGCTCTGCGTTCTCGGCGGTAAAAGGGTAACAACTTCTTTTCCAAAGGACAAAAACAACCATGACGAAAATCACCCTCGAAGACGTCGCCCGCTACCCGCAGCCGGGGATGGCGATCCCCAACACGTTCGCCTTCAGCGCAGATGACACACTGCTCGCGTACCTGCACAGCGCAGAAGGGACACTCACGCAGCAGCTCTACGCCTGCGAGCTGGAGACAGGCGCAACGTGGCAGCTCGTGATGCCTCCAAGCGGCGGCGAGACGGAGGAAACGCTCTCGCCGGAAGAGAAGCTGCGCCGCGAGCGCGCCCGTTCGCTCGCCGTGGGCGTGACGCGCTACGCGCTCTCCGGGCAAGGTTTGCGCGTGCTGGTGCCGCTCAATGGCGGCATCTACGTGCAAGATAGCGCCACAGCAGCCGGCAAGGATACAGCACTTCGCCAAATCGTCAGCAACGAGGGCGGTCCGGCACTCGATCCACAGTTCTCGCCGGATGGCGCCTTCATCGCCTACGTGAAGGATGCCGAGCTTTACGTCGTTTCCGCCGAGGGCGGCGAGCCGGTACAACTCACGACCAGCGCGCGCGGCACAGGCCGCACCCACGGTCTCGCCGAGTACATCGCGCAGGAAGAGATGGGCCGCAGTCACGGCTTCTGGTGGGCGCCGGATGGGCACCGGCTGGCCTTCGCCGAGGTGGACGAGACGCACATCCCTGTGTACCGCATCGTTCACCAGGGCAAAGACCAAACCGGTGAAAGCGCACAGGAGGACCACCGCTATCCGTTTGCCGGACAGGCCAACGCGAAGGTACGACTCGGCGTCATCTCGGTGGATGGCGGAACGCCGGTGTGGATGGATTTGGGAGACGACGACGACATTTACCTGGCCCGTGTCCAGTGGTTGCCGGATGGTCGCCTGAGCGCCCAAATCGAAAACCGCGAGCAGACCGAACTGCGGCTGCTGCGCTTCGATCCGCAGACCGGCACAGGCGAAACGCTCCTTGTCGAAACCAGTGACGTGTGGATCAACCTGCACGACATATTCAGCCCGCTCAAAGACGGTGGCTTCGTGTGGGCTGCGGAGCGTACCGGCTTCCGGCATCTCTACCTGTACGCTGGTGACGGGCAAATGCTCCGTCAACTGACCAACGGCCCCTGGATGGTGGACACACTCACCGGCATCGACGAAGCACGGGGGCTGGTCTACTTCACTGCGACATTGGAGCATCCGACCGAGCAGCACCTTTACGTTGTCCCCCTGGAAGGTGGGAAACCGCGCCGGCTCACCCACGAACCGGGGATGCACGCCGTCACCCTCGACCACGCCCGGCGGCGCTTCGTCGACGTTTTCAGCGCGCCGGAAACGCCGCCCACGGTTACGCTGCGCGATCTGGCGAATGGCGCACTGCTGCGCACGATCTACGACACGCCTGATCCGCGGGTTGCGGCGTTGGAACTCTCCGCGCCGCAGATCGTCGCCTTCCAGAACTGCAACGGCGACACGCTGTACGGCGCGCTCTACTTTCCACCGGCGGAATTCGGGCCAGGGCCATATCCGGTGATCGTCAACGTCTACGGCGGGCCGCACGCCCAGCGCGTGACGCGCAACTGGGCGGTCACGGTGGACATGCGGGCGCAATACTTGAGCAGTCTGGGGTATCTGGTGTTCAAGGTGGACAATCGCGGCAGTGCGCGACGGGGACTGGCCTTCGAGGGCGCGCTCAAACACAACATGGGTGACGTAGAAGTGCAGGATCAGGTCGATGGCGTGAAATGGCTCGTCGCGCAGGGGTTGGCAGACCCGGCCCGCGTCGGCATCTACGGGTGGAGCTACGGCGGCTACATGGCGGCGATGTGCCTGGCGCGTGCGCCGGAGACGTTCAAGGTTGCCGTGGCAGGCGCGCCCGTCACCCACTGGGACGGCTACGACACGCACTACACCGAGCGCTATATGGGCACACCGCAGTCGAATCCCGCCGGCTACGCGATCAGCAGCGTGATGGCCCACGTGGACAAGATGCAGGGGAAGCTGCTACTTGTCCACGGCCTGATCGACGAGAACGTGCACTTCCGCCATACCGCGCGGCTAATCAACGCCCTCATCCGCGCGCGCAAGCCCTACGAACTATTGCTCTTCCCCGACGAACGGCACACGCCCCGCAGTCTGGCCGACCGCATCTACATGGAAGAGCGCGTGCGGGACTTTTTCCGCGAAAACTTGTAACAAGTCAGGCGCGTAGGTCTGAATTCGTTTATTCGTTGCCTGATTCGTGGTCGGCAGGCCCTACCCCTGAACCCCGGCTACACTGCGCTATCCAGTGCGGCAATGGCCTCTTTCAGCACAGCCGCCGACGCGAAGAGCGCCGCCTGCTCGCGTTCCGGGAGGGTACTCTCGATGATCCGCGCGACCCCGTGGGTCGACACGAGACAGGGCACACTGAGACAAACGTCCCGCAGTCCAAATTCGCCATCGAGCAAGGTGGAAACGGTCAACACACTGTTTTGCCCACGCAAAATCGCCCCTGCGATGCGTACCAGCGCCAGCCCGACCGCATAGGAAGTCGCCCCCTTGTAGTCGATGATATGATAAGCCGAGTCGCGGACTTCCTGCTGAATGCGGTCGCGCTCCGCGCCCCAGTCGGCGCAGCGACCACAAACCGGACAGAACGCATCGATCTGCATGCCGGCGACGTGCGTCATCGACCAGGCCACAAACTCGGTGTCTCCATGCTCGCCGAGCACATACCCGTGCACGTTATGGCTATCGACGCCGCAGTGTGTGCTCAGCAGATGGCGCAGACGGGCGCTGTCCAGCACGGTGCCGGAGCCGATGACGCGCCCCCTGTCCCAGCCTGTAGCCTGCAATGCGACGTAGGTCATCACATCCACCGGATTGGTGACCACCAACAGCACGGCGGTGGAATCCTGGGCCAGAATGTCAGTCACCACGGCGCGCACGACGGCCGCATTCTTCTGCAGCAGTTGGAGCCGCGTTTCACCCGGACGCTGGGCGATCCCTGCGGTGAGGACGATCAACCGCGCGTCGGCATAATCGGAGGGGGCACCGGCGCGAATGGAAACGGGCGGGAAGAACGGCTGGCCGTGGGCCAGGTCGAGCGCCTGCCCACGGGCCAGGTCTTCATTCCTGTCGATCAAGACGATCTCGTCGGCCAGGCCGCTCTGCGCCAGTGCGTAAGCAAATGTCGCTCCGACCGCCCCTGCGCCAACGATGGCGACCTTACGCCGGTTGTTAATCGATTTTTGCATGCACACCTCCTCTGAACATAAACCGCTAATCTCGCAAATCTACGCGAATCTTTCTTGAAAATTAGCGCAAATTCGCGTGATTCGCGGTTGTAATTTTGTTCCTCGTTGGTGTGGAATCCCACATAGAGACTCCTCCAAAATAGTCCTGCTTCAACGCTTAAGGCGGATCACAATCCACCGTCCCCGCAGCGCCTGAGAACCTGCTACTGTTCTCCCTGGACATACAACCGGTAATTCGCGTAAGGCTCGTACTTGATGGCTACGTCGAACGTCGCTGCACCGTTCGCAGGGACACTATCCACCAGGATCGTCATCCCTGTAGCCACAATCTCGCCCTGCGCGTTGAGCAGCGCGCCGTTAACGGTGATATTCTTCACTGCATAGGCGTTGGGATTGCGCACCCGGCCCGTGATGTGCACATAGCCGACGGCGTCTTGATACCGCCCCGTCACCGCAAAGGTCAACGGAGCCGCCACGCGACTCGTCGGCGCGCCTTCCGGGTGCAACATCACCGCGGCCAGATTCTTCGAGGTCGCCTCGATGACGAACGGACATTCGTCGCCGGGCGTCAGCAGCAGGCACGCCACGTTCGCCTTGATCGGGCCATAGCGCGAGCCATCGGGGGTATAGAACGTCGCCACCACGCCTAACGACGCGTAGTTCTCGCTTGCGTCGTTGCGCAGCACGCCGGAGACGCGATAGCGGTAGCCCTCCAGCGCCTGATTCGCGCTCACGTGGATGCTGAGCGGCGGCGCGACGTCGGGATCATCGCGCAGCGCCAACACACCGGAGGCAATCACGGCCGGCGGCCTCGGCAAGGGCGGCAACCCGACATCGACCACCCCGGCTCGAGGCGTTCCCGTCGGTCCGGCGGTGACGGTTGGCGTGGCCTCCGGCATTTCCGGCGTCTCCGTCGGCGGCTCCGCGGTCGGCGTGGGTGAGGGGGTGAATGTCGGGGTGGGCGAGGACATCGGCGGCAGCGTGGGATACGACGTCGGCGTGGGGCGCGGCGTGTTGGTCACGGCGGGCGCCTCCACAATGGGCGCGGCTACCGTAGCCTGCACGGCCTCTGTAGGGGCAGGCGTCTCGGTGGTGGATTTGCAACCGCTGACTGCCAGGATCAACAACAAACCGAGACAAAACAAAACATAGAATCGAGATCGCATACAATTCTCCTTACGATAGTCTGATAGTCGAGTAGTCATTAGTCGGATAGTCGGGTAGTCCAGTAGTCATTAGTCTGATAGTCCAGTAGTCATTAGTCGGATAGTCGGTTAGTCGAAGTCCAATCGCCAGAGCGAACGCCTACACGCCTACATGACACATGACTACACGACTAAAGAACTACACAACTATATGACTACACGCCTACACGACTGCACGACTAAATAACTACACAACTACATGACTACGCGACTACACGACTATATGACTACAAGACTACATTAACCGGCGCAAAATGCGTTCCAAGCGGACGGGATCGCGGCCCAGATACTGGGCCAGATAGCGCCCGGCATCGAGAAAAAATTCCGCGCGCAGCGCCTCCGGGCGCAGGCGCGCCGCCCGTTGCAGCGCCGTCGGGATCAGCTCGTCGGCGGGCACGTCGCGGTTGTCGAACAGCGCACGCATGAAGTCCGGCGCGGCGGTGATGTGGCGGACCTCGTCCTTGCTGCATACGGTGATACGATGCAAGATCATCGGCGGTTGCGGCGGCAGACCGTAATGATACCCGTCCTCGTCGCGGTAGCCGATGGCGGCCACCGCAATCTCCACCGGAACGGCGCGGTTCTCCTGCTGATCGCGGATGATTTCCGCATAACGCGGATCGTCCTCGATCACCGTCACCGCCAGGTTCTTAAGGAAAGGATCGTCCTGCAACGTGATGTTGTAGACCAGCCCGATGAGGTCGGCGCGCTGCTGCTGGATCGCCGCCCGCACGAACGTACCAAACGTCGGCACATCCGGCTCCGGGATGCGCGACGCCACCACAAACCCACGGATATCGGCCCGCAGGACGTTGCCGATCGTAATCACGCTATCGGTGTCAGCCATACATCACTCCTTCACCTCTTCCCTAAAATCGCTTTCTGCTGCGCTTTCTCCGATGGACGGACGAGGATGCCTTGCGCGAAAAGATGGCGCTGGATTTCACTGTCCAATGCGGCCTTGTCCGCCGTGGTGACGAGCGCCTCTTCGTGGGCGCGCGCCAGCACGTAAGGGTAACCGTTCAACACCTGCGACTGATGCAGCAAAACCGCGTGCAACGTCGTGATAACGTCCGCGTTCTGGGCGCCCCACTCCGGCGCTTCCACCCGCGCAATGACCGGCGCCCGCGCTGCGCCCACGTTCACGTAGCAGAACCACACCGCATGCCCGCGCCCGGCATGGCGATGGTTCGTCGCCGAGGGGCGGGTGAACCAGGCCGACCGTTCGCCCGGCGCAAGGAAGTGCGCCATCAACGCCGCGTCGGTCAACCGGCGCAGCGGATTCTCCGCCAGGCGGCCCGGCACGTCCTCCGGCGCTAACTGAGCGGCCCACAGCAGTTCCACCAGCGCCCGCCCACCTGGACGGGCCACGTAGCCCACCGGCAAGCCGCCTGCCTGCCGAATCTCAGTCAGTGCGTCGAGATAGGCTTCGATGGCCTGGGAATCGCTCCGGCTGCGTTCGACATAGGGCCACAGCAATGGACCGTCGGTCAGCGCGAGCAATGGCGCGGCAGGCGCGAGACGATGCTCGATCGCCGTTAACGCCGCGAGATACGCCATCTCCTGCACCAGGCGCTCCATCCCTACCCGCTCGTTCGAGATGGGATAGCCCTGCGCGTCGTACACCTCCTCATCTTTGAAGTGCAGCGCCTCGCAACTGTATGGGCGCGGACGCGAACCATCGTAGCTAAAGGCCAGCCCGCCGATCTGGATCAGGTAATACAACACCGCCGCATGCGGATCGGGATAGACCTGCGACCCATCCACCCCGATCACCACCGTGCCATGGGGGGGATCGCCATCGACGGTAAAGCGCGCGGTGAGTGGCGCATCAGCAGCCGGCAGCGCCCCGGGCCAATCATGATCGCCGGACGTCACCGGAGCCAGACGCTCGCGCAGCGTTGCCGGGTCTGGCGCTTCGGCCAACCAGCGCAACGCTCGCGCTACGTCATCTTCGCGCAACGTTTGTCGCTCCACCGCCAACCGGCTCAGCGCCTCGATATCGGTTTTCAACCGTTCAATGTGTAGCAATGCTCAATCCCCAATCCGTAATCCATGATTCGTGATTCGTGATTCGTGATTTCCAATCCCTTCACATTATAAGCGATGCCGCGAGTGTTACAAATGCGTAACAACTTATCCCAAAATTTTACTAATTCTGTTATCAAAATTTGGGATTTCCCTATTGCAATAATTGGGATTATCGTATATAATTGTGGGTGATTATGGGGAAAAATGGAGGAAAATGGGGAATTTAATCCCTTTCACTCCCAAATTTTAACCGCAACAGTGGGGAATGCAAGCGCGATGTTCTTAGGACAATATACTTACACATTGGATGACAAGGGACGCCTCACCATCCCTGCGCGTTTCCGTGATGAACTCACCGGGAGCATTGTCGTCACGCGCGGGCTGGACCACTGTTTGACCATCTACCCGATGGACGTCTGGGACGAAATCGCCCAGAAAGTCAACGCGCTGCCCATCACCGACCCGCGCGGGCGGGCATTGCGGCGCGTTTTCTTCGCCGATGCCTCGAGCGCAGAACTGGATCGCCAGGGGCGCATTCTTATCCCGGATCGTCTGCGTGAGTATGCCGGATTGGGCCTGACCACCGAGGCCGTGATCGTAGGTCTGGATCGCTTCCTGGAAATTTGGGCACCCGAACGGTGGGAAGAAACCAACGCTCGTCAGATGGAGATGATGGACGAGAATCCGGCATTATGGGAGAACCTGCAGATTTAACAACCCTTGAACCGGATGCGGATGCCGGCTCACACGCTGAGGCGCCCGCAGGAAACCGGAAGCGCAGCGGGCATGTTCCCGTCCTTGTGGCGGAGGTGATCGAGGGCCTGGCCGTCAAGCCGGGGGGATACTACCTCGATGCGACGGTCGGCGGCGGTGGACATGCTGCCGCCATCCTCGAAGCCGCTGCACCGGCAGGACAGTTGCTGGGGTTGGATCGTGATCCCGAGGCCGCAGCGCGCGCAGCAATGCACCTTAAACCCTTTGAAGAGCGGGCACAAGTTCTGCCTATGTCCTATGTCCATTTGACGGCAGCCCTGCAGCGCAGCGGATTCCCACTCCTGGATGGTATCCTGTTCGATCTGGGGTTCTCATCCTGGCAGGTGGATGACCCCACACGCGGCTTTGCTTTCCGTGCAGATGGTCCGTTGGATATGCGCTTCGACCCGACCGGCGATGACACACCGGCCTCCGTTTTGGTCAACCAACTGTCCGAGGCAGAACTGGCAGACCTGCTGCGACGGTACGGCGAGGAACCGCGCAGCCGGCGGATCGCGCAGGCCATTGTCGCGGCACGCCCGATCCGCAGCACGGGGCATCTGGCCGAGGTGATTGAAACGGCAGTGGGGCGAACGCGCGCAGAACGGCTACACCCCGCTACGCGCACATTTCAGGCGTTGCGGATTGCCGTGAACCACGAACTGGAGGGTCTCGCGGCAGCGCTGCCCCAGGCCGTCGCAGCCTTGCGTCCCGGCGGACGGCTGGCAGTCATCACATTTCACTCGCTGGAAGACCGCCTCGTCAAACGGTTCTTGAAACAGGAAGAACGCGGGTGCATCTGCCCGCCCAAAGCGCCCGTCTGCACATGCGGACGCGCACCCACTTTACAAATCATAACGCGCAAGCCCATCGTCCCCTCTGCGGGGGAGATTGCCGTCAATCCCCGCAGTCGCAGCGCCAAATTGCGCGTAGCGGAAAGAATATGAAGCTGTCAGCTTTCAGCCGTCCGCTATCAGCCAGAAATACTGATAGCCAATTGCCGAAAGCTGAAAGCTGAAGGTTGAAAGCTATTATGAGCGTAGTCTGGCAACAAAAAACACACGGAGTCCTGAAGCGACAGGAGAAGATGCAGCGCCTGCTGGCGCGGCTTTTGCTCGGTGTGGTGATCATCACGACCGTGCTGGCCGGCATTTACCTCACGGTGGTGGCTTCCAATGTCCACACTGCGCGGCGACTGTGGGAAATGGAGAATCAAATGGCCGCTGTCATGCGCGAGAACCAGGGCCTGATGGCCGAGATCGCCCGTCTAAGTTCCATTCCCGTTTTGCAGGAACGCTCGGTAGCGCTGGGATACCAACCGGCTAAGTCGATTGACTACCTGTACCTGGGAGAGCCTTGAGATGTTACACGGTCCAGATGCGCGTTTGCGCCTGATCACGGTACTGCTGATCGCTGCCCTGCTGCCCATCCTTGGGCAGTTAGTGCGTTTACAAGTGCTCGAACACAGCCAGTATCAGAACGAAGCCGAAACGCTGGTCAGCCGCCAATACAGTTTGCCCGAAGCGCCATGGGGTGTAATTATGGATCGCAATGGCGACTTGCTGGTCGGCAACGTGCCGGTGTATAACGTGGGCGCCGAGATCAACCTGATCACCGACACAATGATGGCGGCTTCCGTGCTCGCCCCGCTGTTGAACCGGCCGGAAGAGGAACTGCTCGCCACGCTCACCCTGACACAAAGCACGCAAACGCTCCAGTGGCGTCCGTTGACCAATCGTGTGCCCGCCGAGACGGCCCAGAAACTACGAGAGCTGGGATGGTCGTGGATTACGCTGTCGCCCACCTGGGAACGCTATTACGCCGAGGGGGCGATGGCCTGCCATACGTTGGGCTTTGTCAACGCCAGCGGGATGGGGTATGGCGTCCAGGCATTTCAGTTGCGCTTCTTGCGCGGTGATAGGGTGCAGCGCGTCGGCCCGGTCAGTGGCGATACCAGTCCACTGCCTGACGAATTGCTGAACGACAGCCTGACCCCTTATCCAGGCACAGATTTGCGCCTCACCATTGACCGCACCATCCAGGCTTTCGTCGAGGGTGTCCTCGATCAAGCCATTGTGGACTACAAAGCGGCGGGCGGTACAATTATAGTGATGAACCCCAGGACCGGTGAGATTCTTGCGGTCGCCAGTCGCCCGAATTATGAGCCGCACCGCTACCCGGAGTATATGGAAAAGGGCCAGGAGTCGATCTTCCGCGATCCGGCGGTGAGCATTCCCTACGAACCCGGCTCGGTCTTCAAGGTCATCACCGTGGCAGCGGCGTACGATTCCGGGCGCGCAGATATGAACTGGACCTACAACGATCTGGGGAAGCTCGAATACGGCGGGGCATCCATCCGCAACTCGGATGGTGCTGCCTATGGACAGCAAGGGCTACAGGGCATCCTGGACTACTCCCTGAATGTCGGGGCAGCGACACTCTCAACCCAGGTTCTCGGCGCGGACCTCTTCTACAAATACGTGCGGGCCTTCGGCTTTGGGCAGACCACCGGCATCGAGCTTACCGGCGAAGCGGCCGGCATCGTCCACCTGCCCACCGATTGGGACTGGAACGACAGTCACCTGGCGACGAACTCCTTCGGGCAGGGCATCGCGGTCACGCCGCTGCAGATGGCGGTAGCGATTTCGGCCGTAGCCAACGATGGAGTGATGATGGAGCCGCGCATCGTTCTGGAACGCCAGTATGCGGATGGGCGCATCGTTCCCATTCCGGCGCGCGAATTGGGGCGACCGATCTCTGCAGAAACGGCCCACGTGGTCGCCGAAATGATGGCGCACAGCGTCGAAAAGATTGCCGAGGCGGCGCAGGTGCCGGGGTATCGCGTCGCGGGGAAGTCGGGCACAGCTCAGATCCCCACCACCGGCGGTTATGATCCGCAGCAGGTGATCGTGTCGTATGCAGGATTCGGTCCGGTGCCGAATCCGCAGGTCGTCGTTTTGGTCAACCTGGAGCGCCCCGATGTGCCGGCCCACATGCGTTGGGGCATGCACATCGCCGCCCCGGTTTTCCAGAAAGTGATCTCACGTGTTTTGATACTCATGGGCGTTCCGCCCTCAGATGTGCGCGCGGCACAATAATCGGCGCGCGAACCGGCGATGATACACAGGGCGAGTTACCAACTCGCCCTACGAACATTATAGACGACGATAAGACTATCAAACTAAAGACTCCGTAGATCTAATTTTGCCTGGTCTGGATCGCCAGGTCCAGGCCAGAGCGGGGATCTGGCGATCCCCTCAGAGCAATTTGCGATCTACTAAGACTATCAGACTAAAGACTATCAGACTAAAGACTACCAGACTAAAATGAAGCAACTGACATTAGCAGATTTGATCGAGGGCATCAGCGGCCGGCGTCCAGAAGGAATGCAGATGCCGGTTCATCCTATCCTGGATTCACGCACAGCAGAATCCAAGCGCGAAGATTCGCGCCGCGAAGATTCGCGCCCGGTCTTCTTCGCCTTCAAGGGTGAGAACGTCGATGGACACGATTACGTCGCCGACGCCTTCAAACGGGGCGCGATTGCCGCCGTCATCGAGCGCGATGTTGATGTAGCGGCTGACATGCTTGACGTGGCGCGCGGCGTCCCCACCCAGGCTCTCACCACGCCGCTGCTCATCCGCGTCCGCAACACGCTCGACGCACTGCAAAACGCGGCGCGCTTCTGGCGGCAACAACTGACACCGCGCGTCATCGGCATCACCGGCAGCGTCGGCAAAACGACGACCAAGGAGGTCGTCACCAGGGTCCTGGCCAGCCGCTATCGCGTGCAGCGCAGCAGCGGTTCGTACAATAACGAGATCGGCCTGCCGCTCACCCTGCTCCAACTGACCGACGAGGACGCCTACGCCGTGCTGGAAATGGGAATGTATGTCCGCGGTGACATTCAACTGCTGGCCGAAATCGCACGCCCACACGTGGGCATCATCACCAGTGTAGAACCGGTGCATTTGGAGCGCGCGGGCAGTATGGAAAACATTATGTTGGCCAAACGCGAGCTGGTCGAAAGCCTGCCGCCCGCCCCGGAGGGAGTCGCCATCCTCAACTATGACGACCGCCGGGTCAGGTCGATGGCCGAGCACACGCCGGCGCGGATTTTCTTCTACGGACTGTCGCCGCAAGCGGATCTGTGGGCCGACGAGGTGGAAACGCAGGGGCTGGAAGGCATCCGTCTGCGCCTGCATTATGCCGGGGAGCAGCTCTACGTCAAAGTGCCCTTGCTGGGACGGCATAGCGCCCACACGGTGCTCCGCGCCGCCGCTGCCGGATTGGTCGAGGGCTTGGACTGGCAAGACATCGTGGCCGGCTTGCACGCGCCAGGCCCGCAGTTACGCCTTGTCACCGTGCAGGGGCTACAGGATTCGCTGATCCTGGATGACACCTACAACTCCAGCCCGGCCTCGGCGCTGGCGGCGCTGAATCTGCTCAGGACGATAGAAGGACGTAAGATCGCCGTCCTGGGAGACATGTTGGAGTTGGGTGATTATGAGGAGGCGGGGCACCTCAAAGTGGGCTGCCGGACGGCCAACATCGTCGCGGAGTTGATCACGGTGGGCGAACGCGCCCGTTACATCGCGCAGGGCGCTGAACTGTGCGGTCTGCCCCGCAATCGAATCCACGAGACGCCAGATTGCGAAACCGCTATCACCGTACTGCGCAAGATTTTGCAGCCGCAGGACATCATTTTGGTGAAAGGATCACGGGCTATGAAAATGGAGCAGATCGTCATGGCCATCAGCAAGGAGGTGCCGTGAGCTTTGGTCTAATCTTAGCCAGCATCTCGTTTCTGATGGTCGTTTTTTGGGGCGGGCCTTACATCAGCCTGCTCAAACGCTGGCGCATCGGCAAACGCATCCGCATCGATGGGCCGAGCGGACATCAAACCAAGATGGGCACGCCCACGATGGGCGGTATTCTCATCACCATCCCGGTCATCTTGATCACACTGGCCTTGAACATTTACAATCTTATCGGCGACGACACGGTGCTGGGGCGTTCGATCCTGGTGCCGCTGGGCGTGATGATCGCTTACGGCGTGCTTGGCGCGCTCGACGACTGGGCCGGGGTGAAGGGTATGCGGCGCGGTGAAGGGTTTACCGCGCGCTTCAAGATGGAAATCGAACTGGTGCTCACGTTCATCGTGGCGTTGGTGTTGTATTTCGGGCTGGACTTGCACAGCATCGCCATCCCCGGCGTCCCGGAAAAGATCAACATCGGTCTGTTCTACATTCCTGTAGCGATGTTCATCATCATCGGGTCGGCCAACGCCGCCAATCTCACCGACGGGCTGGACGGACTGGCGGGTATCATTATGGCGAGCGCCTTTGTCGCCTATGCCATCATCGCCGACCTGCAAGGGCAAATTTATCTGGAGCGGTTCTGCTTCACGGTTGTCGGCGCATCGTTCGCCTTCTTGTGGTTCAACGCCCATCCCGCCGAGTTGATGATGGGCGACACCGGTTCGCTGGCCCTGGGCGCGACGTTGGGTGTGGTAGCCTTGATGACCGGTCAATGGTTGATCTGGCCGATCATTATGTTGATGCCGGTTGCCATCACGCTGTCGGTGATCATCCAGGTGGGATATTTCAAGTACACGAAGAAGAAATACGGTGAGGGCCGGCGCGTTTTCAAGATGGCGCCGCTACATCATCACTTTGAATTGTTGGGATGGTCGGAGACGCAAGTGGTACAGCGTTTCTGGCTCGTGCAACTGCTGGCGGCGATGGCCGGCGTGGCCCTGGCGCTGATTTAATGGCAAATGGTGAATGGCAAATGGTGAATGACGAATCATCTGACCACCCGTCTACCGTCTACCGTCTACCGTCTGTCGTGATTCTGGGCCTGGCCAGGCAAGGGAAGGCGCTGGCGCGCTTTTTCGCCGAACAAGGGTGGCGCGTCACGGTTTCGGACACGCGCAAACCCGAAGCGCTACAAGATGCGATGCGCGAGTTGAGCGATCTAAATCTTCACTACGTCCTGGGCGAGCATCCGTTGAGCCTGCTGGATGACTGCGACCTGTTCTGTACCAGCGGGGGCGTGCCCAGCGATCTGCCGGTTGTGCAGGAGGCCGCGCGGCGCGGGATTCCACTCAGCAACGACGCGCAGGAATTTATGCGGCGCTGTCCGGCCCCGATTGTCGGCATCACCGGCTCGGCGGGGAAGACGACGACAACGACGCTGGTGGGCAAGATGCTGGCCGAAACCGGCTTTACCACGTGGGTCGGCGGCAATATCGGCAACCCGTTGATTAACGACCTGCCGGCGATGCAGCCCACCGACCGGGTGGTGATGGAACTGTCGAGCTTCCAGTTGGAGCTGATGCAGATCAGTCCGCAGATTGCGGGCGTGCTCAACATCACGCCCAACCATCTGGACCGGCACAAAACGATGGAGGCTTACATCGCGGCGAAAGCCAACATCGTCACCCATCAACGGGAGAGTGACATCGCCGTGCTCGGCTACGACGAACCGAACGCACGGGCGCTGGCCGAATTGACAAAGGCAGAAGTCCGTTACTTCAGCGGAACTTCTGCCGTCAACGGGGCATTTTTACAAGGGGATACGCTCGTGTTACAGCGGGCCGAAGGCCGGGTCGCCGTATGCGAACGCCGCGCGCTGCGGCTGCGGGGGATGCACAACGTGCTGAACGCCCTGGCGGCGATGGCGTTGGCCGATGCGACAGGCGCGTCCGTCGCAGCGATGGAGCGCGTGCTCTCGACCTTCACCGGCGTCGAACACCGGCTGGAGGAAGTCCGCCGCCTCAACGGCGTGTTATGGATCAACGACTCCATCGCCACCGCACCGGAACGGGTGATGGCCGCCCTGAGGGCGTTCGACGAGCCGCTGATTCTGCTGGCCGGCGGGCGCGACAAAGACCTGCCGTGGGAAGACTTCGCGCGGACCGTGACCCAGCGCGTGCGGGTACTCGTCCTCTTCGGCGAGGCAGCGGCGCTGATCGGCAGACACGTCGAGGCCGCGCTGGCTGAAGCGCGCGCGCAACACCGGCCGATGGTGCTCCAAACGGTGATCCCGGCAGGGACGCTGGAGAACGCCGTGCAGACCGCCGCGCGGTACGCACGCTCAGGCGACGTGGTCCTGCTCTCACCCGGCGGCACGAGTTTCGACGCCTACCGCGACTTCGCCGAGCGGGGTGAGCATTTCCGCCAACTGGTGATGGCGCTGTAGGAAATTGCCACAGAGAACACAGAGTCTTTAGATTTTGGATTTTAGATTTTGGATTTTGGACTTTTGACGTTGGACTAAAGTGAGGAGAAACAATGGCCGGACAAAAGAGAAAACCCACCGGTACCTACGGCAGCTTCGACGTGATGTTGGGGGTGACGCTGCTGGCGCTTTTGGCCTACGGGCTGCTGATGCTGTACAGCGCCACGTTCTTCGTCGGTGAGAGTTTCTGGCAGAAGCAGCTCCTCTGGATTGCTCTCGGCGGCGTCATCATGGTGGTCATGTACAGCGTACCCTACACGGTCTGGCAGAAATTCGCCCTGCCGCTGATGGGCACAGCGTTGGTGATGCTGTTCGTGGTCTTGCTGTTGGGCGAGCTGATCCTGGGCGCGCAGCGCTCACTCATCGGCGCATCGATCCAGCCCGGCGTGCTGGCGCGGTTGATCGTGGTGGTCTACATCGCGGCCTGGCTCTCGTCCAAAGGCGAACAACTCAATCAGGTGCGGTACGGCTTGATTCCCTTCGCCATCATTATCGGCGTGGTGGCGGGTATGGTCGCCCTGCAGCCCGATCTGAGCACGGCGCTGCTGCTCGTCATCACCGGGTTGGCGATGTTCTTCTACGCCGGCGGCGATCCGATCCAGATTTTCGTATCAGTGGTGTCAGGCGGCACAGCCTTCGGCTTTCTGGCCTGGCAACTGCCGCACGCGCGCGAACGGCTGATGGCGTACATCACCTCCCTGAGCGACCCCGCGCAGATGCCCTATCACGTGCACAGCGCGATGATCGCTATTGGCGAGGGCGGCATCCTGGGCGTGGGCATTGGCAATGGACGATTAAAATCCGGCTACCTGCCCTTCCCCCATACCGATAGCATCTTCGCCGTCGTCGCCGAAGAAGTCGGGCTGATCGGGTGTTTGTTGCTCATCGCACTCTTCATCCTGCTCGCCTATCGGGGATATCGCATCGCGTTGGAGACGCCGGAGCCGTTCGGGTCGCTGCTCGCCTTCGGTGCGACGACGATGATCATCACCGAGGCCCTGTTGAACATTATGGTCATGATCGGGCTGATACCTTTTACCGGTACGGCGCTGCCGTTCTTTACCTACGGCGGTTCAGAAATGTTGATGACGATGGCCGGCGCCGGCCTATTACTGAGCGTTTCACGCGGGAAACCCAAAAAGGGGGAAGGCGTTGTCTACAGCGCAAGTACATTCACCAATGCGGTTCTGGATCGTGGGTGGGGGAACGGGCGGGCACGTGTATCCGGCGCTCGCCGCAGTTCAAGCCCTGCGAGCCGTCGCGCCTGACGCCGCGCTCACGTGGGTGGGCAGTGAAGGCGGCATGGAGGCACAACTGGTCGCGCGTGCCGGTCTGCCCTTTATCGGCATTCCGGCCGGCGGGCTGCACGGCGTCGCGCTATTGAACGCGGTGCGTAACGGCTGGCAATTGACACGGGGCACGTTCGCCGCCCTGCGCCATCTGCGACGCGAGCGCCCAAACGCCATCCTGACCACCGGCGGATACGTCAGCGGGCCGGTAGCGGTTGCGGCGGCGTGGCGGGGTGTGCCGATCCTGGTCTACGTGCCCGACATCGAACCGGCGCAGTCGGTGAAGGCCGTGGCCCGGCTGGCCACACGGGTCGCAGTGACGGTCGAGGACTCGCGGGCCTTCCTGCCGGCGGAAAAAGTCGTCGTGACCGGCTATCCGTTGGGCGAGCGCATCACCCGCTGGAGCCGTGTCACCGGGCGCGAGGCACTCGGTCTGCCCCTGGGAGGGCCGGTGTTGTTGGTCTTTGGCGGCAGTCGCGGGGCACGCTCGATCAACCGGGCGCTGCTGGCCCACTTACCGGCATTGACGGAAATCGCGGACGTGCTACACGTCAGCGGTGAACTGGATTGGCCTGAAGTGTCGGCGGAACGCAAAAAACTGCCGGAGCACGTCAAAGCACGTTATCACGCGCACGCCTATCTGCACGACGAGATGGGCGCGGCGATGGCGGCGGCTGACCTGGTCATCTGCCGGGCCGGGGCTTCGATTCTGGGCGAGTTTCCCTATTTCGGCTTGCCCTCGATCCTGGTCCCCTACCCTTACGCCTGGCGCTATCAAAAGGTCAACGCGGCGTGGTTAGCCAACCGTGGCGCTGCCGTCGTCGTTGAGGATGCTGCGCTGGCGGAGCAAATCGTGCCCACCGTGCGCGCACTCCTGCTGGATATTCCACGGCGAGAGGCAATGGCTGCCGCGGCCCGCGTGCTTGCCCGACCGGATGCAGCCCAGCGGCTGGCAGAATTGTTGATCCAGGTGGCACGCAAGCAAGAAGGATAAAATGGTACCCATACAAACCGTGTTTATAGGACTGATTCTGCTGTTCGGCATCATCGGCGGGTTGCGTGGGTGGGCCAAAGAACTGCTGGTCAGCTTCAGCGTGATCCTGGCGCGTTTCATTGAGATGGTGCTGGTCAAATATGTGCCGGTTATCAGCACTTCATTGCAGACGCTGGCTACCAACGATGCAAGAACATGGTTTTATGTGCGCTCGATCCTGTTTATCGTGATCGTCTCTTTCGGCTACGCCACCACCATCATCTCGACCCATCTGGGGTCGCGGGCGCGCAAGGAAAAATTGCAGGACACGATGTTGGGCTTTTTCCTGGGCGCGATTAATGGCTTTCTGGTGATGGGGATGTTGTGGGGATTTTTGCATCAAAAGGGGTATGCACTGTGGGGCATCACCGCGCCCACCGTGCCCCAGGCATTGGGCATCATCCCCTATCTGCCCATCGAATGGCTGGAAGGGCCAACGCTGTTAGTAGCGGTGGCGGTCGCCTTCACCTTCGTACTCATCGTCTTTATTTGAGGAAAAGTGATGATTGACTTACAGCAAGTGCGCGAAGTTCACATCGTCGGCATCGGCGGCGCGGGGATGTCGGCGATTGCGCGCGTGCTACAAGGCAAGGGGATACGCGTCCACGGCTCCGACCAGCGCCACTCTCCGCTCACCGATGCGCTGACAGCGGAAGGCATCCCGGTTGCCATCGGGCATGCGGCGGGCAACCTGGGCCGGGCCGATCTGGTGTTGATCTCTTCTGCCGTCCGCGAAGATAACGCCGAAGTGCAGGCCGCTAAACAGCAGGGCCTCCAGGTGCTGGATCGCCCGCAGTTTCTCGGCGCGCTGACGGCCGGCTACGACGTCATCGCCATCGCGGGGGCACACGGCAAAACCACCGTCACCGGCATGACGACACTGCTGCTGCTGGAGGCGGGCCTCGATCCTACCTACATCGTGGGCGGGGTGATGGCCGACCTGGGCACCAACGGGCATGCGGGGACGGGAAAGCATTTCGTGATCGAAGCGGACGAATATCGCAACACGTTTTTGGCGCTCAAACCGGCCATCGCCGTGGTGACGAACGTGGAATTCGATCACCCGGACAGCTTCCCCAGCGAGCGCTTCGTGCGCATGGCTTTCGGCAACTTTGTAGACAACATTCGTCCGGGTGGCATGTTGATTGCGTGTAACGACGACCGACTGGCCCACGCCATCGCGGCCTCGTATCACGCCAACGGTGGCAATTTGATGTTGTACGGGCAAAACGAGGGTGTCGGACTGACCTGGCGCGCCCTCAACATCCGGGCGAACGAGCGGGGGGGCGTGAGTTTCACCGCCAAACTGGGCGCCGAGGTGGTGGGCGATATCCACCTGCGCGTGCCCGGCGACTACAACGCCGTGAATGCGCTGGCGGTGTTGGGTGTCGCCCAGGTATTGAAGATCAAATGGGCCGTCGCGCGCGCGGCGTTGGAACGGTTCAGCGGGACGGCGCGGCGTTTCGAGATGCTGGGAGATGTGGACGGCATTGTCGTCATCGATGACTACGCCCACCACCCCACGCAGATTCGTAACGTCCTGCACGCAGCGCGGCAGCGCTATCCGGGACGGCGCATCGTCGCCGTGTGGGAACCGCACACGTTCAGCCGCGTCAAGGCGCTGCACGCCGAATTCATGACGGCGTTCGCGGATGCGGACCGGGTATTCGTGCTGCCCATCTACGCAGCGCGCGAGGTTGACGATGGCACCCTGACCGCCGACATCCTGGCGCAACAGATCAAGCACCCGTCGGTCGGCGCATGTGTCACGCTGGAAGAGGCCATCTACCGCCTCACCGAACAAGCGCAACCCGGTGACGTCATCCTGATGCTGGGCGCGGGCAACGAGTACATCGTCGGCAAGCGGCTGGTGCTGGAACTCGAACGCACGAGTTAAGGGTAAAGAGTAAAGAGTAAAGAGTGAAGAGTGAAGAGAATTCGCTGATTCGCCATTCGCCATTCGCTATTCGCACGGAGGGTCCATGTCACGGTTAACACGCTGGTTCATCAAATTCACGGGCATCAAGGGACGCCAGCAAGCGCGCTACCGGGCCTATCAGTCTGAGACGCTCAGCGCCAAGATGCGGGTCGTCAAGCGCGCGCAGGGCAAGGCAAAGGGAGGCCAATGACGGAACGCCGCCTGGCGGCCGTTGCGGCCGCGTTGGGCGAGGCCGCGCAGCGCGATGTGCCCCTGGCGCGTCATTCGGGGGTCGGCATCGGTGGACTGGCGGAGCTGCTGGTCATCGCCCGCGACCGTGGCACTCTCATCCGGGCCGTCCTGCTGGCGCAAGAGGCCGGCATCGCCTGGCGTGTCTTTGGTGGATTGACCAACATACTCTTGCCCGACGACGGGTTGCGCGGGATGGTCATTCTCAATCACACCCGTGGCGTGGACTACGATACAGCGACATGCCGCGTGGTCGCCGAATCCGGCGCGATCATCGCCAAAGTGGCGCAAGAGACAACACGGAGAGGTTGGGGCGGGTTGACGTGGGCAGTAGGACTGCCCGGCACCGTCGGTGGGGCGGTGGTGAACAATGCCGGTGCGTTCGGCGGGGAGATCGCCAAAACGCTCAGCGCCGCCGAGATCTTGACGCCGGAAGGGCACATTCAAACGGTAGGGCCGGACTGGTTCGCGTTCCAGTACCGGTACAGCAGGCTCAAAGCAGCAGCGAGGCAGGTGATCGTGGTCAGCGCAACGTTCGAATTGACGCTGCGCGACCCGGCAGCGCTGGCGGCGAAAGCGACCGAATACACCGAACGCCGCCAGCGCACCCAACCGCCGGGCCGGACGTTGGGTTCGACATTCAAGAATCCACCCGGAGACTACGCCGGGCGCTTGATCGAAGCCGCGGGGTTGAAGGGAACGCGGCGCGGCGGGTGCGTGATCTCGGAGCAGCACGCGAATTTTTTCATCAATGAGGGGCACGGCACAGCAGCCGATTACCAGGCCCTGATTGACCTGGCCCAGGCAGAAGTGGAGCGGCAATTCGGCATCCGCCTGGAGCCGGAAATCGAGATTGTTAAGCAGTCAGCCGTCAGCGATCAGCTTTCAGCCAGATAGCTGATTGCTGATAGTTGAAAGCTAAACCAGGAGACGTAACAGTGGGACGCATAAAAGTAGCAGTGTTATTCGGCGGGCGCTCTGGCGAGCATGAGGTGAGCATCATGTCGGCTCGCTCGGTGATGCGCGCGCTGGACGCGGAGAAATACGAGGTAATCCCGGTGGGCATCACGCGACAGGGCCGCTGGCTCGTCGGCGCGGATCCGCTGAAGGCGCTGGAAAGCGAAGACCTCACCGGCACACAATTCGCCGTCATTTTCGCCGACCCCTCCAGGCAAGGGTTGTGGGCCGACACAGAAACACAGGCCGCGACAAACCACCATCTCGCCACCCGCGAAAGCGGGGAGAGCACATTGGCTTCGCTTTCGCGGGTAGACGTCGTCTTCCCCGTGTTGCACGGGACATTCGGGGAGGATGGCACGGTGCAGGGCCTGCTCGAACTGGCGGGCGTGCCCTACGTGGGCGGCGGCGTGCTCAACTCGGCGCTGGCGATGGACAAGATCGCCTTCAAGGATGTAGCGAAAGCGCGCGGGCTCCCCATCACGGATTACGTGTGGACAACGCGCCGGCAGTGGCTGGCGGAACCGGAAGCGGTGATGGACGAAATCGAGCGCAAACTCGGCTATCCCGTCTTCACCAAACCGGCGAACCTGGGGTCGAGCGTCGGCATCTGCAAGTGTCACGATCGCGCCGAACTGCGACAGGGGCTGGACGAGGCCGCCCGCTACGACCGCCGCATCCTGGCGGAGTGGGCCGTGCCCGACGCGCGCGAGATCGAAGTGAGCGTCCTGGGCAACGAGGAACCGATGGCGTCGATCCCCGGCGAAATCATCCCCAGCCGGGAATTCTACGACTATCAGGCCAAGTATCTGGATCAGGGGGAAGATGCCTCGCAACTGCTGATTCCGGCACCGCTGGACGAGGCCATGGTACGGCAGGTGCAGCATCTGGCAGTCGAGGCTTACCGGGCCATCGATGGCGCGGGGATGGCGCGGGTGGATTTTCTGCTCAGCCGGACGACAGGTCAACTGTATCTGAACGAGATCAACACCATTCCGGGATTCACCAGCATCAGCATGTATCCCAAACTGTGGGAGGCATCGGGCATTCCCTACAGCCGGTTGCTGGATTGGTTGATCGACCTGGCACTGGACCGCCATGCGGAAAACGCCCGCTCGGAGAGAGTATTCCGCCCAGCCGCGAAATGAGACAAGAGAAATGAGAAATGAGAAATAAGAAATGAGAAACGAGAAATGAGAAATAAGAAATGAGAAATGAGTGAAGATACAACTCCCCACTCATTACTCATTACCAATTACTCATTACTTGGTTAGTCTCAGCACATAGTTTACACTTTTTGCACTTTAACGTACTTGAGAGAAGTCTCAACACATAGTTTACACTTCAGACGGAACATCCGGCGGCGGTTCCCATAGTG